>JAITII010000130.1 GCA_031279515.1 Deltaproteobacteria bacterium | reverse complement strand
ATTGCCTTGGTTAAGCTTTTAATTAACACACCAAAACATGTTAATTTAAAGAAATCCCGGCAAAGCTCCTCTTGTAATTTGGTATAATTAGATTATGATATAAAAGGCGGCATGCGTAACCGCCTTACTTCAATTAAGGTGAAAATAAAATGAACTTCGGAGTTGAGACATGTATCCCCCAACAGTAATAGAACAGACTAGCCGCGGGGAGCGGGCCTATGACATATACTCAAGACTCTTAAAAGACCGTATAATCATGCTAGGTGAGACGATAACAGACGATTTGGCCAACCTTATTTGCGCCCAACTTATCTTTCTGGAGGCTGAGGAACCGGAAAAAGACATACATCTTTATATAAACTCCCCAGGAGGAAGCGTCTCCGCGGGGATGGCCATCTTCGACACCATGCGCTTTGTTCGTCCCGACGTCTCCACCCTGTGCATGGGCTTGGCGGCCAGCATGGGGGCCCTACTTTTAGCAGCCGGTACCCCAGGTAAGAGGGTAGCCCTTCCCAACTCCAAAATAATGATACATCAGCCCTCTGGCGGCTTCCATGGCCAGGCTACAGACATAGACATCCAGGCCAAGGATATCCAGAGGACCAAGAAGAACTTGAATACTATCATGGCCGAATTGACTGGCCAGCCCTTTGATAAGGTAGCTGTAGACACTGAGCGGGATTACTACATGACATCTTTGGAAGCTAAAGAATACGGTTTAGTGGACCAAGTAATAGAGCGCCGTAAGCCACCTGAGCCCAAGGCCACTGATGCTGCAGCTGCCAGTCAGACTGCCAACTAAGGCGCCCTTAAGGGAGAAGATCATATAAGACCATGTCTGAAAGACCTCCAGACAAACTCCACAAGCACAATAGCAAGAGCTGTAGTTTCTGCGGTATTGCCATGACCCAGGGACTTTCCATGCTGGAAGACCATGTCCACGGGTCAGTACGCATCTGTGAGTTCTGCTTAAGGGGGCTTTCTCAAGCCTATTCCATGGGGGACCTGGGTCTGGCCCGGTCCTTCTACTGCAGCCTCTGCGGTCAAAAGGCCAGTTCCGGAATAAGGCTTACCCCAGGTCCCAACGGGCACTTCATTTGCGGCAATTGCCTAGCTAAACACCAGGCAGCCTTTGCAGAAAAGCGCCCCCAGAGGGTCGGCCGTATAGAGTTAAACCCTCACATGGAGCGGGTACCGGCACTGTGGTTTGGCATAGTGACCCCGGAGTTTCATGCGCTCTTTTCCAATATCAGAACTCCTATACAACCCGATGATGTCACTGAGGCAAAATGCCAAATCTGTGGCAAAGGCCATTCCCAGGGCCGCAAGACAGTCACCATCACCTGGAGCGATAAGGTCAAATTACAGATCTGTAGTCATTGCTACGAAGTCATAAAAGACGTGGTGGAGCTCTTTAATCCTATCCCGGCTATTAAAAATGCAAGCTGCTCAGTATGTGGCATCAAGCAAAATGATATCCAGTCCCTTATAAGCCTTCCCGGGCCTGGAGGGCACACCCTCTGTGAGAAATGCCTGAACCTTTCTGTGGCGTTGTCTTTAGGAAAATGGTGCAAAAAAAGTGAAGCTAACCCTCCCAAATCCCCCTCTTTAGTGCCTGCTCCTAGCGAAAATCCACAAAAATTCCGCTTCTATAATGCTCTAAAGCAAAGGGGACTGGTACCCAATCCCTTTGGAGTCAGAAGCAACAAAAAGGTATTAAAACTGCAACTTTACGGAAAAAATGGTTCTATTAAAAAGCCTTGCACATTCTGCGGCAATGATAAAACCACCAAGCAATGCTTGATGGTGGCCGTGAGCGAACCAGAAACCATGTGCATTTGCGAGGACTGCATCAATAATCTTTTAGAAAAGTTAAGAACAGACAATAATCATCTGGCACCCATTGTGGGCACCCGTAAAAATTGCTCCCTATGCAATAGCCCAGCCAGACCCAACCTTCCCATGGCGGTAGGGGTCTTTCCCACCAGGCATCTAATATGCATCAATTGCCTGGAGACCTTGAAAGTGATCTTTAAGAATAATAATTTAAGTGTTACTACTGAAGGGGCTGGGAAGAGCTTCCCAACCAAGATCACCCGTGACGTAAAAGCTCTTACAGACACTACAGAACCCAAACCGCCCCCCACTACTCCGGAGGCGCCTAGTTAATGCCAATGCGCAGCACCCTAGGCCTAAAATGCTACTAATAACCATAGATATAACCCACGTGCGGCCCACGACGTGGTTACCGGCACCTTTGAGGTCAGAGTATGACATCGGCCGCAAGGCCTCAAAAGGACCCAGAAGTGAGAGATACTAGACATGCCAGATGATAAAAATAAATCAGTGCCCATTTGCGCATTCTGCAGGCAACCCCAGAGGGACGGCATCCGCATGATAGCGGGTCCCGATCCCGAAAGAATCCATATATGTGAGTACTGCCTGGAGCAGTGCCGGGAGATCATAGCCAGGGATCACCCCACCTCCTCACTGCACCCCAAGGTGTCTCACAACAGCCTACCCAATCCCCACCAGATTACGGAAATCTTAAATGACTACGTTATTGGACAGGATTTCGCCAAAAAGACCCTGGCTGTCGCAGTGTACAACCATTACAAAAGGATCCAGATGCCCCAGGAGCATGAGGGGGGAGTTGAGCTGCAAAAGTCCAACATCCTCATCTTAGGCCCCACTGGTTCTGGAAAAACCCTCTTGGCCCAAACCATGGCCAGAATCCTAAACGTGCCTTTTACAATAGCTGATGCCACCACCTTGACTGAGGCTGGTTATGTGGGAGAGGACGTAGAAAACATCATTGTGAGCCTGCTGCAAGCAGCTGACTACGATGTGGACAAGGCAGCCAAGGGGATAGTCTACTTAGATGAGGTGGACAAAATTGCCCGTAAGGGTGACAACACCTCCATCACCCGAGACGTCTCGGGAGAAGGCGTGCAGCAGGCCCTTTTAAAGATAATAGAGGGCACTATCTCCAGCGTCCCACCCAAAGGGGGCCGTAAACACCCCCAGCAGGAACTCACCAAGGTGGATACCACCAATATCCTCTTTATCTTCGGCGGCGCCTTTGTGGGCCTGGACAAGATAATCAAAAAGAGGATAGGCCGTGACACAGCCATGGGCTTTTCCGCCAACATCGACTCCAATAAAGACGATGGAGACGCCGCTGCGGTCTTAAAGCACTGTCTGCCGGAAGACCTCATCAAGTTCGGGTTAATACCTGAATTTGTGGGCAGAATCCCTGTAACCGCCTCCCTGTCGGAATTGGACAAAGAGGCCATGGTGAAGATCCTAACCGAGCCCAAAAATGCTCTTATCAAGCAATATCAAGCTTTATTGAAGCACGATGGGGTGGACTTAACCTTCTCCGCCGAGGCCTTGGATGCCATTGCCACAGAGGCCATAGCCCGCAAGACCGGCGCCAGGGGACTTAGAGCCATCCTGGAATCCGCCATGCTGGACATCATGTACGACCTCCCCAGCATGCCCAAGGTCAAAGAATGCCTGATAACTGAGGAGGTCATCTTAAAGCACGAACCTCCTGTCATAATCTACGAGGGAGGTCCGGTGGCTCAGTCCGCGTAAGACCAGAAATCCAATAACAAGGTAACACAATGCTTTTCGCATCCAACAAATCACGTTCCCAGGGCCCCTCAGGGGGCCCCAGGTTACAACTTCCCTTATTGCCCCTCAGGGATGTGGTGGTCTTTCCCCACATGGTAGTGCCCCTCTTTGTAGGCAGAGAAAAATCCATAAAGGCGCTTGAACACGCCATGACTTTGGATAAGAGTATCTTTCTGTGCACCCAAAAAGAGGCCAAGGTGGATGAGCCTTCAGAGCCTGACATCCACACCATAGGGACCATCGGGACGGTATTGCAGCTCTTGCGTCTCCCCGACGGGACTGTAAAAGCCCTGGTGGAAGGACGCGGCAGGGGTCGCATCGACTATTTCATCTCTACCCAGGACTTCTTCTACGTCGAGGTAGAGACTTTAATTGAGCCTGAAGAAGATAGCCACGAGACTGAGGCCTTGGTCAGATCGCTTAACTCCACCTTTGAGAACTTTGCTAAGATCAACAAGAAGATCCCCCAGGACATCATCTCTTCAGTCATCAACAATCGCAATCCTTCCCAGCTTTGCGACAGCATGATTACCCATTTGAACCTCAAGCTTGAAGACAGGCAAAACCTTCTGTCTATCATCAGTCCCACGGCACGTATGGAGGCTCTCTATGAGCTCATGCGCGGGGAGATTGAGGTGATGCAGATAGAGCAGCGCATCAAAAACAGGGTCAAAAAACAGATGGAAAAGACCCAGAAGGAATACTACTTAAATGAGCAGATGCGCGCTATCCAAAAGGAGATGGGGGATTCCGATGACATCAAGAACGAGATAAACGAGCTTGAAGAGAAGGTCAAGAAAAAACGCCTCTCCAAGGAGGCCTCAGAGAGGGTCCGCCATGAGATCAAAAAGCTCAAGATGATGTCCCCCATGAGTGCTGAGGCCACTGTAGTACGCAACTATATTGACTGGATCCTAGCCCTCCCTTGGTATGAGAAGACTCGCTCTAACCTGGACATGGATAAAGCCGAGCAGATCTTAAATGATGACCACTATGGCCTGGAAAAACCAAAGGAAAGGATCTTGGAATACCTAGCGGTCCAGTCCTTAGTTAAAAACAACAAGGGCCCCATCCTCTGCCTCGTGGGTCCTCCCGGAGTTGGGAAAACCAGCTTGGCCCGCTCCGTTGCCAGGGCCCTATCCCGCAACTTCATCCGCCTGTCCTTAGGCGGCGTCCGCGACGAAGCCGAGATAAGAGGCCACCGCCGCACCTATATAGGTGCCATGCCTGGCAAGATCATCCAGAGCCTCAGAAAGGCCAAGACCTCAAATCCGGTCTTCTGCTTGGACGAAGTTGACAAGATGTCCACGGACTTCAGAGGCGATCCCTCTGCTGCCCTCCTGGAGGTCCTAGATCCGGAACAGAACTGCCGCTTTGGGGACCACTACCTGGATCTAGACTACGATCTCTCCGAGATCATGTTCATCACAACGGCCAATAGCCTCCACACTATCCCCGGTCCTCTCCAGGACCGTATGGAGATAATTCGCATCCCCGGTTACACCGAAGATGAGAAGTTAAACATTGCCAAGAACTTCCTGGTCAAGAAACAGGTACTGGCCAACGGCCTTTCCCAGGACAAGGTGGATTTTTCCGACAATGCAATCCTCACCACCATCCGCCGCTACACCTCAGAAGCTGGGGTACGTAACCTGGAAAGAGAAATAGCCTCTGTGTGCCGCAAGCTCGCGAGGGAAATTGTCCGCACCAATGACCAAAACGGCCCAGCCAAGCTCAAGGTAACTGGCAAGAATATCTCACAGTACCTAGGTATACCCAAGTACCGCTTCGGCGTAGCCGAAGAGACCGATGAGATAGGCCTGGTAAATGGCCTTGCCTGGACCGAGGCTGGAGGCGAGATCCTCACAACCGAGGTCCTGGTGATGCCAGGCAAAGGTAACCTCATCTTAACCGGTAAACTGGGCGAGGTCATGCAGGAATCCGCCCGCGCTGCCATGAGCTATGTACGTTCTATCTCAGGCAAACTGGGTCTGGACCCCAACTTCTACAGGAAGCTGGACATCCATATCCACATCCCGGAAGGCGCCATCCCCAAGGACGGCCCCTCGGCAGGCATCACCTTGGTGACAGGCCTCGTTTCTGCCCTTACCAAGAGGAAGGTCAGAAGGGATGTCTCCATGACCGGCGAGGTGACCCTGCGCGGCAGGGTCCTACCCATCGGCGGCCTTAAGGAAAAGGTCATGGCTGCCCACCGCGGGGAGCTAAAAACCCTCATTATCCCCCAGGACAATGAGAAGGATTTGAAGGATATCCCGGAGCGCATCTTAAAGACCTTTACAATCTTGCCTGTCAAAATGGTAGATGAGGTCCTGAAGGTGGCCCTGGTCATAGACCCCGATAATCCCCTCTTTAAGGACTCCAAAAATGAGCCTCCCTTAGCTTCCGAAGAGGAGGAAAAGAAGCTGCCCACCTCCATAATAAAAAACGATCACGCAGCTTCTGACTCAGAACCTTTAGGGCACAACGCCTAAAAATCCATAACGCACACAATTTAAAGCAAGCGGTTCTGGCCGCTTGCTTTTTTTATGCCTTCATTCCTGCCCACCCTGGCACAGCGGCTAAAAATCTGTAAAAAAATGGCATAGATATTGCTTTTTTCTCTTTAAAAATCCCTGTTTACTAATAACTAAGGGAGCCAAGAAGGAGAAAAGATGCTCGATGACCCTGAGAAAAGGTGGGTTGGAAATCTCTACAGCACAGGGAACAACTCCGGGGCAAGCCAGGCTATGTTGCGCCGTCCAGTAAATAAGGACGGAGTTACACGTCCTCAATTCTTAGGTACAGGTAACTCCAATCTAGCAAATGACAAGCGCTTCGAGACCATCATGGCTGCCAACCAAAACGAAAACAGGATAATAGCCGAAGTCTTAGACGGCCCTGTGAGTCAGCAAACCCAAAGGCAGCTTGCCCAGATGCAGACCTTAAACCAGGCCAGCACCCCTTTGGACGATTTTACCCAATCCCAGATACTTAATGCTGAAGAAACCCCGGCTCCCAGGGCTAGGGTGAGGGCTCTTAAGCCCGGAAGCACAATAGTTGTTGGCAAAGGTACCGGCTCTGTCTTTAACCCTGCCCAGATGGCCGCCTACCGCCAGAAACACGGCATCCAAATTACGATGCCGGAAAGATCCCTGGAAGGCACAACTACAGTGGAGGAGAGTCGGGCCTTAAAAAGGGACACCTCCAAACCCATACAGCTGCCAGCTAACATAAGTAGCGACTCCAAAGAGGCCAATGAGTCTTTAGAGATCCTCCTAGGGCCTAAGGTAGAAGACATAAGGCACCAGGATATAGATTCCATCATCAAAAGGGTAGGCGAAGCCTTAGATCTTGACCCTGCCCTCATTAAGGCAGTCGTCAAAACCGAGTCCAATTACAACCCCAATGCAGTCTCCCACGCCGGAGCCAAGGGCCTTATGCAGCTCATGCCCAGGACAGCCAAAGAGATGGGCGTCCAGGACCCCTTCGATCCCCTGCAGAATATCTGGGGCGGAGCCAAATACCTAAAACGCATGTTAGAGCGCCAGGGTGGGAACCTCAATAAGGCACTAGCTGCCTATAACTGGGGACCAGGAAACCTGGCCCGTAACGGCTATGGGAACAATATGCCCCAGGAGACCAGACGCTACATAGAGGTTGTAAATCGTAACTACAAGAAATACCAAAAGCAGAGCCTAGAGGCCTAAAAATGGCCCTAAAATGCCAAACGCCGCTTTAGGCGGCGTTTGGCATCTCAAGCTTTCTTGTTATTTAAGGTACAAAAGAAAGCCTTCCTTCAAGATCGTAAATTTCCTTATAACACCCTGCGTGCCATCACAAAGTGGCGTCTATAATAGTCTGTATCCAGATTGGCCTTACGCACATACTTACCCCGGCCAGGGGCGTGGATCATTGTGCCATCTCCTATGTAAACACCTACATGATCTATTCTTTTGCCTGACCGGAAAAAGAGGAGATCCCCTGGGAGTAACTCGCTAAAATCCACCTTCTTACCTACAGAGGCCTGGAGGTAAGAGCTCACTGGTAGCTCTACCCCATGTTGGCGAAAAACATACCAGACCAGCCCGCTGCAGTCGAAGCCCTTAGGGGAGCGCCCTCCATAGACATATGGAGTACCTAAGTAATTGTGGACTGATTTGGTAATCTGAAGAGCCAACTCAGATGCCCCTGGGCCTTTCGAGCCGCAACCCTGAAAAGCAAAAAGAATAATCCACAAGCTATGTATTAGTAGTTTTCTCATATATCATCAAAAACTCAGCTGATGGCGATTTTTTGCCCCCTTTTGAAAAAAAGCGCAAACTAGCGGCAAAAAATGCTAGTGAAAGTGTTAATGCAAATTTCGCACCAAATGGACTAAAGGGGTATATCTATAAAGTATTTCTTATGTTAGCAGCTAGCTTTGAATAAATCAATATGAGAGGTTATTTTACATAAAAATTATCCTGAGAATTTATCTAGAGATTATAGATATTTAGGGAAATGAATAAGAGACAGTAAAAAAATTATCTAAACCTCAAGTAATTTATCAAAGTTTATTTCCAAAGCGAAGGGGCAATTATTTCTTATTAACTTATATTTAGTGAGTATTGCTAAATCGAGCCCAAGTTTTGGTATAAAATCAATTAAAGGTTGATCTTTAAGAATACCTACTAATCATTATACAGTTAGATGACAAATTAAAATTTCATTCCAAATTTAGTAAGGTCCTTTAAAATAGCTTTAGCTAGATTCTATTTTCTTAAGTACCCCAAAAAAGAGAAAAGTTCTATTAAAAGTAATTTATTGGTATAAGGAAATGAGGCTTTTTCCCCCTTGTTTCATGTAAGCTTGCCTACAAACAAAGAGCCAATAAATTATTAAAAATAGTTAGAAATATAATAGTGCCATAAGATATAACCGCCTCTTAAATAGGAAGACAGCCTTTGGGGAAAAATATGATTTATGAAAGAACCATATTTATGCAGTATTTATGAATAGAAGTGATACTTGTGGGCTGATTTATTTTAAGCCAATGGAAAAGCATTTAATTTTTTAATAAGATACCAGGCCCAGTAAGCTACTATGAAGAGTTACAAGCCATTTCGCAGCAAAAAAAGAATTTTAGAGAAGATTTTGGAAAGATTATTTAAGGTCTTTTTTGTAGCAAAACGGCCAAATATTTAGCCGTTAAATTAACTTAAAAAGGCTATTTACATTGCCTATGGCAAAGCAAATAAAATACTTAAATGGTAGAGTAGTATATTTCTTGCCCCTAGATCCAAAATAAAGTAAAATAGTTAAAATCTATCACCTCGCCGGCTCTTTTTTGCTTATTAAAGTACAAACTCTTTATAGGCATCACATCTTAAATGAGAGCCCCCCCTTTCCTTGGCCCGCCTGCGGCGGCTAGCATTAGGAAGATATTGGGAAAGTAAACTTAATCCACTAGGGTATCTTTACAAGCCTAAAATGCTTCTTTTAGACGAAGAACAAAATGCAGATAAAAACTTCCATTTTAGCCCTTCCACTCTTTTTGGCTCTTTTCCTAGCTTCTCTAGCCCCCACTGCTTGGGCCCAAGATACTATAACCGCAGTGGTGACAGACGACATCCTCCCCATAATGGAGGCGCCCGGGATAAGGTATACTATAAATGACGGGGAACTAGATTGGGTCGAAGAGCTAAATGGCGCCGTGGTCTACGGCAACATAATTACACTGCGGCCTTCCAAGAATAATAATTGGGGAGAACTCATCTCCAGCGAAACTGGTAATTCCTTAGGCTTTATCCCCACAAAGGGGATTTTTGAGCTTCCAACCTACGAAAAAACCCCACCCACTTATTTTGTGGTGAGCAAAGATAACCCTCAACTTTTCATTGAGCCTAGCGGACAAATACAGCAAAAGTCGCTTGCCAAGTATAGGCTTCTTAAAGGCGAGGTGGTCTCTTCTGTAGGCAGGATGGGACAGATGCTTCTTTTGGAGTTCGATACTATCTCCAAAGAATCAGGGATAGGCGCTCGCTACGCCTGGGGCAAAGAAGAAGATTTTATCGCATCAACTTCTTATGAGCCCAATATTGGAATATTAGATGAGTCTTGGCTCCCCAAAGATGTTAGGTGCCTATTTATACCTTTACAAGAGATAAGTGAGTGCCCCATAGTGGAGGTTCCAGATAAAACCTTAAGTGCCATTTCTGCCCATGGCTTTTATATAAACCCTGAGCCAATCATCCTGGATCATATAACTGCCGACGACATGGGAGACTCTTACAGAAATCTCGCCGACAATACTCCAATTTTCATTTCCACAGACATCTATTATCATTTTTTCCACATTCTGTTCAATAACCTTTTAGAGAACTTAGAGCTCACATCTCTTGCGCCAAACCTGGAGGGAAACTTATTTACCGCCATTTTTCAACTGCAAATGCTAGAAGACGGCATCCCACTAAGCTTAAATAAACCTTACCAGAAAGCCTTAGACATGTTTTCCATCCCCCTGGCACTCATTGTGGAAGACCCTTCCTCGGTTACACTTTCTCCTATGGCAGCCGAGGAATTAAATCTCATCATGAAGGCGCAAGACAATAAGCCCTCCCAGCTTTTAGGCATTAATGTGGACTACACCTTATATAAGCCAAGAGGCCATTACACCGACTCTCCTATCTTGACTAGATACTTCCGCTCAATGAACTTCGTAGGTTCCGCAGAACTAACACTTTTTAAGCTAGACAAATCTCCTAATATTGAAAACATCCAAACAGCCGCCTTCATCTCTATGGTGCTAGACTCTCTAGGGGAAAAATGGCTTTCAATAGAAGAGCCCATCAACTATTTGATAGGGGCATCCAACACGGGAGATCCGCAAAAGTTCCGCCAGCTGGTGAGAACACACATTGGCAGCATAACAGATCCTCAGAGCCTCATTAACCTTGCCGATGAATCTGTGGTTCGCGCCCTAGCTGACAGCATTAAACGCGAGATCGAGGGCCCCATGATCCAGTCACTACTTTTTCAGGATAAGCCCGGCGATGACTTTGAGGATAGAGATCCTGTCTTTAGGATCTCTGGAAAACGCTTTAATGTGGACGCTTTTGTCTTTAACCAATTAACCTCCCCCAGGGTAGGTTCAATGGATACCGCAGAAAGGCGCATTCCGGCAGGAACCGATGTGATGGCGGCCTTGGGCTCAAAGGAAGCTCTTATGCTCTCAGAGGTGAACTTTGCTACTTTGAACTATAAAGAGAATTTAGATAGGCTAATGGTCTTAGCCCCAGAGCTCCTTAACAAGGACGACACTGTGTACTCCAAATGGCTTTCGGCCTTTTTGGTTCACTTTACCCCCTCAGGGGCAGGTCACTTTTTTTATCAGGACCCTGCCTGGGCTTACAAAAAGCTTCTCACAACACTTGGCTCTTTTGCAGAAATCAAACATGATACCATCCTCTATGTGGAGCAAAGCGCGGCGGAATTAGGCGAAGGACCCATGGTGGCTGGCGACTACACTCCGCCCTATCCCCGCGGGTTCGTAGAACCCGATCCTAAGGTTTTTGATGCCCTTTTAACTGCTACGGATTCCTTACTAACATTTATAGAGAAATACGACCTAGAGACCCCGAAAAGAATCGTAAGTGCCGCCTCTAAAGAAGATGATGATTATTCTATGGAAATGCCCACCATAGCCTTTAGCGAAAGGTTGAAGATGTTCGCCGAATCGCTCTCTAAGGCCAAAAGCATAGCTCAAAAAGAGGTAGATGGGGGCATACTTACCCTCGAAGACTACCAAAATATCCAAAGTCTATCGTCTGATTTCGGCTCCCTTTTGGCCTTAGGGGGTTGGAATGACTTATACTCAGAAGATCTCCGCATGGCCCTTATTGCCGATTGTGCCGCCAGTGCGACTGATGCTCTGGAGGTGGGAACTGGGACCCCAAGGGCCATCTACGTCTACGTAAACGATAAGTGGGGAGGCTCCAGAATCACTACCGGCTTTGTTTACAGCTATTATGAATTTACGGTGCCACTTTCCTCTGGAAGGCTGACCGATGAAGAATGGCAAGCCATAGTCTACGATAGAAGCCGCCAAAGTGAACTTGAATCTTATAGGCCATCTTGGTATGCCAACCTTATCTTCTAGGAAAACTATCACCTCACTTTCGTTTGTAACTGCGCTTTTATTAATGGTCTTCGCCATAAATGTGCCCCATGCCAAAAGCGGCCCCGGGACCTTAAGCTCCCCTTATGAAAAAATGGCAGCCGAAGCGATAGCCGCCCACTGGGCTAAAGTAGTAGATACTAGAAGCGATAGCCAAGACTACCCACCTCAAGACATAGCTGACATTGGCACAGGAGAGCGTCTTTTAGGAGGCATAACGCCTCACCATGGCCTTGCCTTTCCCATGATAGTCCGCTTCTATGAGACTTTATCCCAAGCCTCCCCAGAAGGCGGCATGGGAATAAAACGCATCTTTTTACTTTCTCCAGACCATTTTCACCAGGTGCGTAATCACGCTGCCATCTGCCCTGAGGACTGGACCTTATCTGAAAGTACGCTACAAGCCGACTCTATTAATATACAATCACTTACCTCTTTAAGTATCATAGATGAGGCAGTCGGCATTTGCGCTAGAGAGCACGGAATTACACTACACATCCCCATGATTGCAACATACTTTCCCAATAGTAAGCTTATCCCGCTTATCCTTCATCCCAATATCAAGGACGTGGCGCTTTTGTCAGTCAAGGAGAAAATGGAGTCCCTATTGGGGGAAGACACCTTGGTTATATTGAGCATGGATCTGTCCCACTATAAGACCCCTGAGCTCATGGCCCTGGAAGACGAAAAGACCCTGGAGGTCTTAAGAACACTAAAGGCCTATGAAACCTATAAGCTAGATGTGGACGCTAGCCGGGCTGCCGCCCTAACCCTTTTAATCTTTAGAGATGAGGGCGCTAAAGAGGGTTTTGTTCAAGAGCGCAGGGACTCATCTTTTTTCGCGGGAAAGAGGGTTGAATCTGGGACCAGTTATGCCACGGTCTTCTACTTTAAGGACCAATAGCTCATATGAAGACATTCTCCTCAACCCCCTTGTGCTCACTTAAGGATTTTTACTCCACCAACATAAAAACAATCCATACCTTGGGTAATCACTTTGAAGTCCAAAATGTCGAACATCAATAGACCTTCAGAGGATGAGGCAATTATCTTGAATTCCCGTGTATAATTTGCGAACACAAATTTAAGACTATTTAAATCTTCATTACGTGTTTCACTAGATCTGATATCCTGAACTATGCGCCAGATGAATTGTCTTCCTGGGTCAGGCTAATTTTTACTTCCGGACGAGAATTATTGGGAGGAGAGTCAGGGCGGATAGATCTGGCGAGATGCGTCCGCTTGCTTCCAGCGTTTTCTTCCCCGGGATGTACTGCTGCGGGCCAAGGTTTAAAAACCTATCTTCATGGACTTTGTCTCCTTGTACCTGTCTTCGGCTCTGAGCATCTCCAGAATCTCGCAAGGAGATGTAATATTTAAGATATTGACCTTGTTGGCCACCAGGGCAAAGTCAGCTGGAGTCAGGCATTCGAGGTCGATATTTCTCTCTATCCCAAAAAAATACTTGAAGGCTAGAGAGCATTGACTTGCAGTCAAATAAGAAAGTTTTATCTTAAAAGTGAATCTTCTGAGGCTGGCACCATCCATACCCTCAAGCAAATTAGTTGTGCAGGCGAAGGGAAGAGGATGGCTTTCCATCCAAGTGAGCATCTCGTTCACTTCGGTGATTTCATAACTTCTTGAGGCTTGCTTCCGGTCCCTGAGAAAACTGTCTGCCTCATCAAAGATAAGAAACTTTTTCTCTTCTTCCGCTTCACGAAATGCCTTGGCAATGTTACGTTCAGTTTGCCCGACAAACATGGATATTAGATCCGATGCTCTTTTTTGAAGCACTGGAAGATTGATTTGCTCGGCAATAAAGCGGACAAACTCGCTTTTCCCGGTTCCCGGGGGGCCGCTCAGGCATAAAGAGAATCTTTTAATGCCCTTTGCGATTATATGTCTGCACAAAGTATTTAAATCAGTGTCTGAATTGAGGAGCTCCGGCAAGAACTTTTTCTTTGAAGGATCCTTGTCTGGTTTCCTCATCTTCCCACCGCATACTTTCTCGAGACTGTCTAGGGTGCGGACGACAGCTGATGGATTCTTTAACAGTTTGGCAACTTTGACGGAGCTCGACGCGAATGACGGGGGAATTTCATAATTTTCAGCAAGCTTCACTATCTCCTCTTCTTTCATGAATACTTTATTTTTCTTCAGCATTTTTTTCCAGATATTCGATCTGGCCTCAGAGGGAGGGACTTTCATATTCAGGGCAAAAGAGAATCGACGCAGATGAGCCGAATCTATGTCGTAAGCATTGTTTGTGATCCACACAACCGGAGTTCTGTTACTTTCAAGAATCCGGTTTATACTTATTTTGTTGGCTTTTCCCGACCTGAGGCAGTTGAAAACATCCTCAGCTTCGTCAAACATAAGGACTGCAGAACCGTCATTTCTCAGAAGTGATTTAGCCACCGCCTGCTCTGAGAGACGCTCCTTGGAACTGAAACTGACAATTGTTTCCGATGTTGTGTAAAGATTGCAGCCGATGTCTGTGCAGAGAACTTTTGTCAACTCAGTTTTTCCGGTGCCGGGAGGTCCGTAGAGAAGAATGTTTATTCCTTGAGTCTTTTTATGAAGAGCAGATTTTAAGATATTCAAAAGGAAGTCATAATCATCTTTCATATAATAGAAATCTTCCCTCAATAGATCGGTTTTTGACGCTTTAGTGAGGATAATGCTCTTTATATCTTTTTTTCTGTCTGCTGGGGGCAAGAAGATCAGGTCTTTCAAAGCCTTCGACTGGCAAAGATAACCGCCTTCGGTAATAGTCATCAGTCCGCTTTGAATTAAATTGGAACTTCTGCTGAAAACTTTTTTCACCTCCATGCTGTTAAATTTGAGGATATGCTGAAGTAGACTTAATATATCTGATCTAACAATTTGAATGTTGTCGAAATAACCGTATCTTATGATTGACTCCAAGAAAGAACCCAAGCATTTTATGCCGACAGAGGCGACGCTCAGACGAATATATTCTCTTTCCGCCACAGACAGCCGGAAACTTTCCGCGATCCTGTCGGCCCAGGCGATAAGCCTGTATTTTTCGTTAAGATGGTTCGGCGGCTCTGATCTGGCAATGCACTCTCTCAAGATTATTATTTGAATAGCGTGCTTGTTGTCGGTCACCTCTGAGTACTCGTCCTGGAGCAGTTGTTCTGCCGCATCATTTACTTTCTGGGCCGCTTTCAATGAAGTCATTTTTTCAAAGATTGCATGATCCATTTTGATATTGAACAATAATTCTAAGTATTCATCAGCCCATCTTGCCAGGTAAGGTATGAAGTCTGAGTTGTCAGGCATTCTGAGAAGATTGTTTATATAGTATAAAACGATGCTTCGCATTTCCTTTTGCATATGAACTCCCTCAAATGGCTGTAATTCCAACGATATGCCATTTTGGTCAAAATCAATAATTTCTATAAAATTCGGAAGACTCCGGACGGGCCAAGTCAAAACCCTCTCAGGCGTCGGTATTACTGTTTTATAGCCTAAATTCTGCCAGATTCTTGACACCTACATTTGAAAAAAAATTGCTCGCCACCCCCGGTATTCCTAGACTTTGTGGTCATAAGATTATAAAATTGATACTTGGCATTAGCTCATAACAGTGTTACAAAACACTGTAACAAATGTAGGTCTTTAAGACTCATGATGCTAAGGTCCAAGTGGAGCTCCCATCCAGGGGAGTTATTGTACTCCGCACAGGAGATTACCCTGCCGTTTTAAAGTTAAACGCTACTTTCGCCACTAGAAAGGCTACCCCAGCTCTGAGAGAGTAAACATCGAGAAATTGGACAAGAAGACTAAAAAACTTATTCCCAATGCCAGATATTTTGATTTCTTCGTTGTGGATAAGTCTAAAATAGTGGTCCTCCCAAAATACAAACCTCTAATTTCATTTGGAAGCGCTTTCCTTGTTGAACACATTATGAACTTAAGTGGGGTCTCTGAAATTCCGACCGAGTGTCTAGTGGAAGAGCGCTCCATAAAAGTCCAGCAGCTCTTTACATGGCGGCGAGAGGCAATATCTTTGAAAATGTGCTGAGCTATTGCCAGGAGTATACGTTCCCGCCTCGCAGTTATTCGCGTCAATCACCCACGGCGAGCGAATGGCATTTTTCAAGAGTTGGGTTGGCAAAAACTCAATTAAGAAGTACCTTGCATATGATGTAACCTCGTTTTCAAGGTACTCCAAGGATATTAAAAGGCCCCAATGGGGCTATAACAGAGCCGGCGATAGACTTCCTCCTGGATCGCCTGGTGAGCCTCTGAAGCGCCCGGTAGCTTTCGCCTGGCAGGCCCTCTTAGAGCACCTGACGTGCCTCCTAAGCCATCTGAGGACCGTCTGAAGCACCTGGCAGGCATCTCTGGAGCTTTGTCGGGCGTCTGAAGCGCCTGACAGACATCCGCCCCCCACTGTCAAATTGTAGCTGTCAATGATCTAACCGAAATTAGGTTATAGACGCAATTGCAGCCGTCGGTTCGGGAGAGGCCGCAGCCATCCGGTGGAAGGACGCCAATTTCAATTGAAGACTACCTTCTTGTTGAACTCACCATAAGCTGGCCTGTAAACGCATTTGAAGCTGACTGGGGGGACCTTGTAGAGGCATGCGGTGCGCCATGACGCCTCCAGGGGCTCCCTTGGGGCGAAAACTATCGGAGGCTGCCTGCCAGAAGGATAAGCGACACATTATGAAGCTCTGACCTTTAGAAAGTAGTTTGAAACATGATTTTTCAGAGTACGAAGCCAAAATGTTTAGGGAGCCCAAGGCGGCAGCGCCTCTACCGAAGGGCCAAATAGCCAAGATCCTCTGATTAAGGAGGCAATGTACTGAAAAGTTTATGCCATATGCGCGGAAGCGAGGAATATTCGAATTAATTGCTTTGAAATGTCGCGCTTGGATCAGGCAGATTGTCCCAAAAGTCCTCTGGTTTGACTACTTTGACGTAGTCTCCCCAGGTATAAAGGTGCCAAGCCATTTCGAGGCTTCCCCCAGCGACGAATTTAACGGTGAGGCTTCCATCAGGGTTCCGGACGGTATTCTGGCTGG
Source organism: Deltaproteobacteria bacterium (assembly GCA_031279515.1). Lineage (GTDB taxonomy): Bacteria > Desulfobacterota > Desulfarculia > Adiutricales > Adiutricaceae > JAITII01. Next base: position 10,874 of record JAITII010000130.1, on the reverse strand, counting down.
GATGGAAGATCATCCTGGAGGCTTCGCCGGCGGCTTCAGGAGCGAAAAGCCATTCACACTCAAACGGCTCCTCCTGAAAGGCTCCGAAAGATTTTAAGGCATGTTTTTCAATGTTGAAGTCAGGATCCTCTTCGAATGTTTCTGGGAGTATTTTAATATTCGAGATGCGGTCCAGGATGAAGTGGAGCGGCGTTCCGTTTTCGACTTGCGGAAATCTGGCGACCAGATAGTGGTTTCTCTCTCCGAATATTATTCCCATGGGGATCAGCGTCATCTCGCGGATCACGCCTTTAATATTTTTGTAGGTGACATTGATGCAATGAAAACTCAACACGGCTTCCCGTATTAGAGACATTGTCTTCTGGTCCGCTTTCAGCCGGGGAGACGGCCTCAGGGCAATTCCCTCGGACTTCATGATGTCTTCGAGATTCACGCTTTGGGAATAGCTGAGCTCTAGAAGGCATTTCAGTTTTTCGGTTGCGCTTTCAACAAGTTCCGCCTGGTGCTGAAGATTGTTTTTTCTCATACAGCCGGAAGCCGTCTTCAAGGCTCCAAGCTCTTCCTCCGTGAAGGAAGAGAGGGTCAGCTTGTTAAGGAACTTCGAATTAATCTTGAAGCTTTTGTTGTTCCCGTCGCGTACTTCAGAAAATGAAGAGGGAAAAATCTCCGCCACGGCGTTCCTCATCCTCTCGGCGGTCCTCCTTGATACGGCAAAACGCTCCATCACACCGGCTATAGTCACCCCCCCGGTAGCGCTCTGCATCCACAGGGCGAGCGTCATCAGGCTCTTGAACAATCCGTATTCTTCGTATTTGGGCATATACTCCCCCCACTCGTCTGCCTCAGCGGTGATTTCCGCCCGCGTTTCAGGGTTTCAAATTTTTTCAGGTCGTCAGTCGGATGAGCGCTTCTAAAAAGCTCTTGTTCCAAATTCGGCGGCGGACTCCCACGCAAGACCGGGAACATCGGCTTTAAGACGCCGGGCTGCGGTAAGTGACCAACTGGGGAGGGGCTCCTTCAGGGAGTAAATATCCTGGCCGCTGACTCCCAACCCCTTCTCTGATTGACTATAACATAGAAATACGTCAAATTACGACGCATAGTTTTTGCTGACTCCGAAGTAAGACCGGGAACATCTGCTTTAAGACGCCGGGCTGCGGTAAGTGGCCAACTGAGGAGCGGCTCCTTCAGGGAGTAAATATCCTGGCTGCTGACTCCCAACCCCTTCTCTGATTGACTATAGCATAGAAATGCGTCAAATTACGACGCATACTTTTGGGAGATAAAAAAAACTTCCGTGAATCGTCTGTTCCAGTCCCGGCGGCGTTTCCGCTCCCCTAGTCTCTGCACTCAGTTTATCCAAATTTTGCATTTCCGAGGCTTCCGCTTCAGCGTTCAGAGCAGATCTTGGCCTCCGAAGCGCCGGTCCGGCTCAGTCCTCTGGACAGCCCCGGGCTTTTCCGGGTTTCCAAAGACATGCCCGACCGGCAATTAGAAGCCGTTTTTAGAGAAGGCATTTGCATGCGTCTGTTCCTGCTTCAGCCATGAACCCAAATATAACACAGGTTTGCGTCAAATAACGGCGTAAATATTTTTTAAATTGTCCTCTGTGATCGCCTGAAGCTCACCTGAGGGAGCACCCTGTTCAGGGTTGAAATATCCAAGCTGTGAAGCCATGGTCTGAAGCGCATTGATTATAACACTGTAATACGTCAAATCGCGGCGTATAGATTACGGATGGAGAACCCCCCCCCAAAATATTCTGTGTAAGTCTAAACCGAGTCTGGCAAAGGTTAAAAGTGGTACCCTTTTTTACCCTTGGAATTTAAAAAACTGTGCTCAATTTTAGTACACTTTATTCTGAGCAAATCCACTCTTACCTCCCACTCGCGGTTTTTTAGAACTTGAGATATTAGAAGAAGACTAATTCCCCAGTTTGAGGGATTTTTTAAAGCCTATTTGAGGAAGCATGTTACGTCAAGTACCCCTCCAGCTCAAAAGGGGTGTCTTCCATAACTCCTTTCTCATTGTTTAGAGAGAATCAAATTATTATCTTTTAAAGCCTTATCAAGACAACAAGCAAGCTTTAGAAGATATTCTATGTAGTATGATGACAGTTTACCCATTTGATCGCTCTTTAATTTTTTTGAGTTTATATCGTCAACTAAATCAAAAAAAGTTTCCGCGTTAAGCAAAGAAGAATATTTTTCTGTAAAATAACACCACACATACTCATCATTAACGTCTCGCTTAGGTTTTGATCGCAATGGGCAACAAGCTTCGTTAACCTTATCCTGAAATTGATACTCTTTAATGAGTCTGTTAAAAGTTAGATTTGCTTTTTCATTCTTTTTCAAAGCCCTCACTTGAATATCTAAGTCTTTGGCGTCCAAATTGTCAGCAGTTAATTGCACACAAATACCATCAATCCAATTTTTTTTTCGGACATATATCCCGCCTTCCCACTTAGTTAATAAAGATTTTGTGCTTTCAGGATACATGATAATAAATTCAGTTTTTTGTTCAGAATTAAGCAAATTAATCTTAGTCTGTAAATCTGCCAAAAGAATCCCATGAAATTCATTGATCTTCTTGTACTGAAACGCCTCAAAAGCTGAACTTAAACTCATAAATAAAGTTAGATCCTCTTTGTTTTTAGATATTTCTTCCAGTAAGAGGTTGATAACAGCTTCGCTCATAAATTATCCTCATTAGGTTTCTTTTAATGTGTTTCAACAGATGTAAAATTTTCTTGTACAAATCTCAAAAAATCGTCACAAAAATGTCTAACCTTATCAACTTGGCATAAATCACGTGAAGCTTTTAGCCAATCACTCAAATATAGCCCATCGTCATTGGAGGTTCCTCTATTATAACCCATTAAAATTGGAGGTTGATTTTTATCATGAGAAGAAGATAAAGTATTTTTTCCTGAAAGATATAAGAAATAAATTTGTTTGTCTTTATATTTATTTTTTAGATGTTCTGTGTAATCGGCAATTTGATCTTTTTGCTCATATGTGTATGGTTTATTCTCAATTCCTATTACCCAATTTGTTCCTATGACAACAATATCTATTCGCCTTCCTGAATCTTGTATAGCATCCGTTGATGACTCGGTGATAATTTTGGTTAAGTCAAATTCTAGCGAGTTAAAATTTAGATCTATTTTTTTATTAATTTGTTTTATAAATTCCTTCAAAAAGAGAGATTTTTGCCCATGAGTTCCTTTGGGATCCAATAGCGAAGCAATGATACTTGAAATATTATTTTCATTTTTTTTCGAAATGTATTGAAATACGGAAAACCGCGGAGATGACAAATGTTCCAATCGAGATTCCATGTCAAGAGCGATGGCGAATAACGGTTTATATTTATCAAAAAATTTTTTAACTTGTATTAAAGACTCTTCATTATCCATTTTTTTCACATTTTTTTACACCAATATTTAAAAATAAAATTTTATTTTTATGTGTGTAAACCCTTAAAATTACTAATAAACTTTCATGTGGGCGTAGCGGAATGGTCCGCTTTACCTTTGAACAAATAATAGGAAATAACACGAAGAAAAATCTTTTTTCACCCTTATAAATTTTTTGAGTGCGGCTTTTCTTTTTTAGGTGGAAAGGCCCTTTATGCCTTAGGCATCTAAAGGTGGCCACACCATGGCTTGAAACTGCGAGTCCTCCAGATCCTTGGGCTTTATATTTTTTATCTTGACCTTTCTGCCTTCCAGCTCTACCCTTCCCGCCACTATGAGCGATACTGCCTTAGGAAGAATCCAGTGCTCCACCCTAAGTATGCGCTCTGAAAGCTCGTCTGCTGTGTCCGTATCCAAAACCGGCACCGCTCCCTGGATGATGATGGGTCCGGAATCCACGCCGTAGTCCACATAGTGTACCGTAGCTCCGGCCAGCTTGACGCCGTAGTCAACCTCTTTTTGCCAGACCATATGCCCGGGAAAAGAGGGCAGGAGGGCCGGATGGATGTTTATCACCTTGTTGGGATAGGCATCCAAAAAGACTTTGCCCAAGACCCTCTGGAAACCAGCCAACACGATAAGTTCAGGGTTATGAGGCTCCAAGACCTCCAAAAGCCTTCTTTCGTAACCATCCTGGTTGGAATGGTAGGCCGAGCGTGGTATGACCAAGGTAGGGACGTCGAATTCCCTGGCAACGTTTAAGGCCTGGGCATACTTGGAGTCAGCCACCATAACCACAAACTCCGCGCCGGGCATGTTGCCCTTCTCGTAATCTAAAAGCAAATTTAAAAAATTGGTGCCCCTACCGGAGCAGAAAACAGCTATGCGCATTATCCCTTGTCCTTGGAAAAGATAAACCTATCCGGGCCATCTTGGCCCCCTATGCGCCCTATTACCCAGGCCTCTTCCCCATGCTCATGGAGAATGGTAAGAACGCTACTTACGTTGTCAGGGGCCACGATAAGAATGAACCCTATGCCCATGTTAAAAGTACGATACATCTCCAGGTCCTCTATGGAACCCCTCTCTTGGATATTTTTAAAGATGTAGGGGATCTCCCAAGAGTCCTTAAAGATCTCAGCTCGGCACCCAGTGGGGAGCACCCTGGGAAGGTTTTCCACAAGACCCCCGCCTGTCACATGGACCATGGCGTGGATAGCCTGGGACCTTAGTACAGCCTGGACGGGTTTCACATAGATCTTGGTGGGGGTAAGTAAGGTCTCCCCCAGGGTGGAATCATTAAAAGGTGCGCCATAGTCCTTTTCCAGATCAACTGCGTACACTTTGCGGACTAGACTGTAGCCATTGGAGTGGAGACCTGAGGAAGCTATCCCTATTACCTTGTCTCCTAGGGCCACGTCACTTCCAGTTATGACGCCCAGCCTTTCTACAATCCCCACGGCAAAGCCGGCAAGGTCGTAGTCATCACCTGCGTAAAAGCCAGGCATCTCGGCGGTCTCCCCGCCTATTAGAGCGCAGCCCGCCAGCTTGCAGCCCTGGGCAATGCCCTTTACGATCTCTAAAACCTTTTCCGGGATGAGCTTTCCAATAGCTATATAGTCCAGGAAAAAAATAGGTTTAGCCCCTTGCACAAGTATGTCGTTGACACTCATGGCAACCAAATCAATGCCCACTGTGTCATGTTTATCCATGAGGATAGCCAGACGCAACTTGGTACCTACACCGTCAGTGGACGTGACCAGGATGGGGTCAGTCAAATTCAAGGTGCCTATGCTATAAAGTCCTGCAAAGCTCCCAATATCGCCTAAGACCCTGGAGTCAAAGGTGGATTCCGCAATGGGTTTAATAAGGCGCACAGCCTCATTTCCGGCGCTTATATCCACCCCGGCTGCCCTGTAGGTAAGTTTCTTGTCGTCCTGCACCCGTGCACCAATTCCTTTTTTACGCTGAGCTTTGGCCCTTTATAAATTCAAGATAGGAAATAAATTGGATTTTAGTGGATTTCCAGGTGAGGTGCAAGGCTTACCATTGGGTCTGAACTAGGTGCCGAAAAAAGGCGCATCTTATAAGCGTGGCTTTCTAGGCTTATGCGCTTTCCGAAGGACTTTCCAAGGTCTTAATGGCCTTTTCAGGAGTCTTTTCCTTAACAGTCCTACGGAAGAAGAGGAAATAGACGCAGGGGATGACAAAGAGTGTTATAAAGGAAGAGCTTAAGAGGCCGCCTATGACTGAGCGGCCCAAGGGGATCTGGGACTCATCGCCCTCGCCCAGACCCAGAGCCATGGGCAAAAGGCCTAAGATGGTGGTCAAGGTAGTCATTAAAATGGGTCTTAAACGCCTTCTTCCTGTCTCCAAAAGGGCAGGGATAAGCTCCATTCCGTCCCTGCGCCTCAGTAAATTGGCGTGGTCCACCAAGATAATGGCATTATTGACCACAATTCCCGCTAGCATTATGACCCCGATGAAAGAATTGATATTGAAAGAAATATTGGTCAAAAAATGCGCCCAGATGACCCCGATGGCGGCAAAAGGTATGGAGAACATGACAACTAAGGGACTTCTAAGCTGCTCAAACTGACAGGCCATGACCATGTACACCAGAAAAATGGCCATGATAAGGACTTTTTTAAGGCCTGTGAAGGCCTCGTCCAATTCCTCAGCTTCACCTGCGAAGGTATAGCTAAACTCCCGGTCCATGGGAAGGTTTTTGAGCTCCGCATCCATGTCTTTGATGACATCTCCCAGGGATCTGTCAGTAAAATCCGCATTTAAGGTGGTGATGCGGGCCTGGTTTTTTCTAGATATAGACAAGGGTCCTGCCCCGGGAACTGCTCTGGCTACATTAGCCAAGATGACCTTTTCCCCTCTGGAATTTACCACAGGCAGGTTCATGAACTCATCTATGGAAAGGTGCTCCGAGTCTTTGAGCTTGACCCTGATGTCATATTCCTTGCCATTTTCCCTGAAATAACCCGCTATGGAGCCGCCCACAGCCGTCTTTATCAAAGAAGATATGGCTGAGACAGTAAGGCCCGCATCAGCGGCCCTCTCCCTGTCAATGACTATGAGCTCTTCCGGGGTGGACTCCTCATTGGAGATGTAGACGTCAGTTACTCCGGGTACGCCCTCCATGATGGTCTTCATAACGGCTGCTAATCTAGCTGCCTCTTCCAAGTCATTGCCCCTTAGTTCCACCTGGATGCGATCGCCTCCTGCTCCTCCCCCGCCCACGATAAAGGACTGATCCGCGCGAAGACGCACCGTAGCTCCGGGGATATTGTTAATATGGGGCCTTAAACTATCTAGGATCTCGAAAATAGAGCGTTCCCTTTCTGAAACTTGAAGGATCCTCACCTCAAACTCGCCTTTGTGGCTTCCCCTTTCATTAAAGCCACCAGAACCTCCGATATCTGAGGCACTGGCCACAAGCTCCGGGACCTCCCTTTCAACGATACCCTCTATTAACTTTAAAGTCTCGCTGGTCTCTTCCACCCTGGTACCGGCTTCCATGGTCAAGATAACCCGAAACATAGACTCATCCGTACGGGGTATGAACTCGGTTCCTATCCTATAGGCTACTAAGAGGGAAGATGCCAATAAGCACACGAAGACAATGACTATCTTCCAGGGATTGGAAAGGGACCAAGAAAGACTTCTGACGTAAACCTCATCCAACTTTTTAAAGGCGCCCTTGAAATACTTGGGCTCTCCAAAGGCCCTTTTGGCCCCTCCCATATCTTCTTCATCCCCAGATCCTTTGGGGTCTGTTAAAAATTTTGCCGCAAGCATGGGGACCAGGGTCTGGGAGACTAAAAGGGAAGCCGTTAAAGCAAAGCAGATGGTAAAGGCAAAGGGACGAAAGAGGACTCCGGCAATACCCGTCAAAAAGATTAGGGGCATGAAGACGGAAAGGGTTGTAAGGGTAGAGGCTACAATGGGCCCCTGCATTTCCGTGGCGCCTTTTATCGCCGCCTCCTGGGGCGGTATACCGGCACTGCGGAGGCGGAAGATGTTGTCTAGGACAACTATGGAGTTGTCCACAAGCATACCAACCCCCAAGGCCAAGGCCCCTATGGTTACCACATTCAAGGTAAGGTTAAAGAAATACATGGCCATGAAAGTGGTTATTATGGAGATGGGTATAGCAAAACTTATGATAAGCGTGCTTTTGATGTGCTGGAGAAAGAATAGGATGACTAGTATCGCTAAAAAGCCGCCGGAAATAGCAGACAGGGTAACTGTCTTTAAAGAGATCTTTATATAGACCGAGGTATCAAAGATGGGATTGATGCGGACATTGGTAAGTGTGCTATTTATCTCTTCAATGGCTGCGTTAACGTTGTCTGCCACCATCACAGTATTTGCGCCGGACTGTTTAAAAAGGCCCATGAACTGGCCTTCTTCTCCGTCAACCCTAGTTATCCTCGTTACATTCTGCCAGCCGTCGGAGATATCGGCAATGTCTCTTAACCTTATTGAGGTTTCTCTATCCAGAGGCTTGTAGACTAAAACGCTTCCCAGCTCTGAGAGATCGCTAAACTCTCCCTTGGTGCGGACATTTACCGACATGCGGCCCCTATCCAAGGTGCCTCCTGCCTCGGTGATGTTCTCGCCACTTATCATGTTCACCAAGGAGCTTAAATCTAGGCCTAGGGCCTTTACCTTGGTGTGGTCCAGTTCAACCCTTATCTCTCTATCCAGCCCCCCAAAGGGGGAAGCTGAGGCCACCCCTGGATAGCGCTCCAGACGAAAAGATATCTCATCTTCTATATAGCGCTTTAGATCCACTGGATGTAAGGTGGAGGCAACGCCTAAGAACATGATTGGCCTGGAAGAGGTATCAAATTTCTGGATAAAGGGCCTATCCACTTCCTCCGGCAGCCTAGAGATCACCCTATCTATGCGGTCTCTTATATCATTAGTGGCTTCGTCAAGGTTGGTGCCCCAGGTGAACTTAATAAAGATATTGCTGGAGCCCTCAGCAGAGAGGGAACTAATCTCTTCTGCCCCGGGGACAGCCACTATTGCCCTTTCCAAGGGCTTAGTTATTTGCTCCTCAATATCCGCTGGGGAGGCGTTCTCATAGGTGGTGCGCACGGAGATAACCGGCAGGGTTAGCTCTGGCATCAAATCCACGGGGATAAAATTTAAAGAGAAGATCCCCAGTACCAGGACGATTAAGATCGCCATGGTGGTAAATATAGGCCTTTTGACCGCGGCGGTAATGATGTTCATTTAAGATTCCATCTTACCTGACCCCGGACTAGGCGCGGTCTCCCTTGAGGAAGCAGGCCTGGTGTTGTCACCAGGCAGCCTATAGGGTTGACCATCTTGTAAGAGATGTTGTCCCAGGGCCACCACAGGACCATTGATATTTGTGGCGTCTATGAGTTCCACCCTGTCCCCTTCCCTTAACCCCAATTCCACCTTGAGCTCTGAAACAGTCTGGGTAACAGGGTCGGCTATGAAGATGACGTAGCCGTCGTTGCGCCTAAAAGGCACGTCTTGAGCCACGGACCAGACACCTCGCCTTTCATCAAAAACGAAGATAACCTCAGCGAACATGCCTGGCTTTAACCTTAAGCCAGGATTTGCCACCTCCATCTCCACTCTGGCCTGCCTGGAATCAGCTGAAAGAACAGGGGCTATCCTTTTCACCACCCCTTTAAAGGTCTCTTTACCATAGGCCTCTGTCCTGATAGAGACCTCCATACCCACATGCACTTTTGGGTAATCTTTTTCTATGATTTCCACCACCACCAGGAGGGGATCTAGGGATACGAGCTCAAAGATGGGCGTATTGGACGCTATCAAATCCCCTACATTGACTAGCCTTGCCCCCACATAGCGGTAGCTTACAGTATCATTATCCATTGGCCAGGAAGCTACGATTCTAGTGTAGGAGAGCCGGAGTTCAGCGTCAGCCAGGCTATTACGTGCCGCCTCCAGCTGGCTGGCCGCCACTGCCATCCGGGCCTCAGCTTGCTTTAAACGGTTTTCTGCAGTCTCAAATTCTGCCTGGGTGACAATGCTCTTCTGAGTAAGATTTGCCTGACGGGCCATGTCATTGCGGGCAAAATCCAAATTGGCCATAGCCTCTACGTGCTGGGCTTCAACTAGGCTGACATTTAAGGCTGCCCTGTCTCTAGCTAAGGTATATTCCTCATTATCTAAGATAGCTACCACATCGCCATTTACTAGGCGATCGCCAATATCCGCCAGAAGTTCATTGACCTCCCCACCTACCTTGGAAGCCAAGGTATATTTGGAGGGGGCAGAAAGTGTACCGTAATAGAGCCCTAAATCCCGAATGGTGCCGTAGTTGGCCTGGACCAATTCCACATAAACCGGCTCTGCCTCGAAAGATGCGCTAAAGTCAGCACTTTTCAAAGTGGCAAGGCGGTAAAGAGTCAAGGCTAGGAAAAGGAGGATCAAGACCGCAATTAGCTTGTGGCGAATAAAAAAGGCCAAAAATCTTCCCAATCTAGATGATGAGCTAGGCACGGAATCAGTCATAGTTACCCTGGAGCGAAAGGCCGTGAGGCCTATATTTGAAAAGAATGCAACTTAAATAGCAAAAAATAAACAATGATATAACTGCAATAATGATGCCATATCAGTTTTTATAAAAACACAAGTAAATTAAAGGGTTTAGTTCGAAGGGCTAAAAGTGTAATTGATACCCTTGTGTAATTATTTCCTACAAAAATGTAAGTAAATTTCCTAAAAGCACAAGAACTTCACCTATCTAACAAATTTACTACTAAAATTGTATCTTGTAAAGAATGATAATGTGGGATACTGGCAAGTTCTCTGGGTTAAAAGGCCCAAAAAGCCTCCCTTAAAAAATGGCTATCAAGGGTCTTCTAAACTAAGGGCGGATGGATTGGGTATTTTTTACTCGCACGGGTAAAAAATACCCAAAGGGAAAGGAGCTAGCGCCTTTGGAGCTAGGTCAAGGTCCTAAGGCAGCAGCAAAAAACTATTTATCATAAAAAGAGGCAACTTGGATTACCTCTATCCCAATGGTAAGTTTACTGGAAAAAAATAATTTTGAAAAGATGCGAGAGAATAAATATTTGTCAAGAAACTTAAGCGTATTTTACAAATCTGTATCCATGCGCTGGCAAATATCACTAGTCTCTATCCCATACGCTGGCGAATATCACAATGCTCTATCCCATGTACTGGCGAAGATCATAAGGCTCTATCACATACGCAAGAATTTACAAGTGTTAAAAACATATTAAAATTTGTCCCAAAAACTAGAGTAATTTATTTAAGCTTTATTTTGTGCGGACAAATAGCTAAGTTTTTTGGGGTAAATAGAAAAACTTGACAAAGTGATGCAATTTTGGCACCTTTCCAAAGGGCCAAAACTAAGCACCCCTAGCTTTTGTCAATAAAAAATGTACCATAAAAACTCCATTTA
>JAITII010000131.1 GCA_031279515.1 Deltaproteobacteria bacterium | reverse complement strand
CTAAATCTTTATTAGCCTTTGAAAAACTTTAAGAGCTCTTCAAAGAGCATGTCATTATCTACTATATAGGTTTCATGGCTATGGCCCTTAACAAGTAAGAACTGGGAGTTAGAGATAGTTTCTACCATATTCTTAAAGACTTCTGGCTTAATGATATCGTTTTCCGCGCCAACTATTAAAGTCGGGACAGTTATTTTTTTGAGCTCAGCCAATTCAATATGAGGGTCAGTTAAGATCATGCGCAGGATATCGGTATTGTATCTTTGAATGAATTTTTCAATTATGCGGCGCCCATCATCTGTTAGATCCTCCGGAGTAAGGCTCGGACCTAAGAGGGCCTGCTTGTTGATGAGATTTCCGTCGCTAATTGAAAGCATTAAACTTAGTATGGCCCCATCGCTAAAACCCAGGATATTGGGCTTATCCAGCTCCAGTTCTTCTATGAAGGCTTTAAGATCAGAGGCCATATATTCATATTTGTAATCTTTAGATTTTCCGCTTTTACCGTGGTTCCTGCTGTCAATGGCATAGACAGTGAAATAATCTTTGAGTTTTACAGTTATTTTATTGAAGATATTACTATCTTCGCTATTGCCATGGAGAAGGATCAAGGGATCCCCTGAGCCTGTTTTTTTATAGTACAAATCAATGTTATTGACATTTACTAACATGCATAAACTCCGGTGATAATAATAGAGGCGACTTAATTAAGAGTGTAAAAAGTTAAATAACGAATATCTTTGCAAAGTTACATTTTACCACAAGCCATAGCCACTAGATAGCCTTAAGCACAATAAATAGAAAAGAGAAAATTATTTCGCACTAGAGTGTGCAAAACATCTAATTATTATTAATAAGGAAACATAGAAAAAAATGATTATTACAGTTTACTTTCGCAGGTAAATAATATAATTTTATAATTTTTTATTGAAAATATTTCATCTTTATATTGTATTGACATTTATCTTTTCTGTCATATATGTGTCAATATGCTATTACATTTTAAAAATCTTATATATATTGTGCTGTTAGCTATTTGAGCCGCTATAGAATCTTTTTGATATCTTTATATCATTTATGATAGATTTGCGAGGTCAATTTCTCTATTATTTTTGACTTGGATCATACCCAAGAAATAATTGTTTTGCTACGCCCACAAGGATTTTGGAGCGAGGGGCTTATCTTTTGTCCTTTTTTTACCCTTTTTTTGTCCTATTTTTACCCTTTTTGCCCCCTTTTTGCCAATAGTCTCGTTAATTTAAAAAGCAGTTTTAAATAGGGAAGGCTCTAGCCCAGCCTCTCATGACCCTAGGGCGTTTATTGTTTCATTGTAAAAGGCTAATTAATAGAAAAAAAATTAGCTGAAAGGAGATTTACATGAAGAAAATTGTTTTGCCCAAAATTATTGTAGCCATAGCAGTAATTGTCGCTATGGCTTGTATTTCATTGGCATCCGCAAAAGCCGATGGCGGATTCTATTTAGAGGGAAAGGTGGGGGCATCGGCGCAAAAGTTGGAAAGGGGGTTTAAGGTAAATGAAAGCTTGCATGACCCCTGGTCTGATACCACCCTCACCCCCCAGTCTATCGGCTTAGGGAGCTACAATCACACTGGCTTTGCCGGAGGCTTTGCCATTGGGTACGATTTTTACCCAACTCTTGACATCCCTTTGCGTTTTGATATTGATTTTACCTTCCGTAGCTACAAAACCATAGACCAGGAACACAACTTGCCGGTGAGGGTGAACAATGCGGATTCGCAACCAGCAACGATAAATGTGCCAATTAAAGAGCATACGAAAACGGGAATCCACACCATCATGGCAAATTTATATTACGATTTTCACAATTCAAGCCAGTTCGTCCCATTTGTTGGGGTTTCCGGGGGCCTAGCCTTGATCCATTTCGACGTCAGCAATAGCTACATCGGAGATTATGAAAATATAGATGAAGATTATGGCACTGGCCAGTTCGGTTGGGGCCTTTCAGCAGGCGTCTACTACGAGGTGAACCAGGACGTGTCCGTGGGTTTAAGTTATAAATACATAAACGCCGGGTCTCCCAACTTAACCGAGGGGCTTTTTGCTGTAGATTTAGAAACTAAAATCGTAATCCACGATATACTTTTTGGTGTGAGATACACTTTCTAAGTATCTCTTTGTAGAAATCTAGTAGATTTAAAAGTGCTCCAAATTTTAATGGGCACCAATTGGCCCTTTTGCCATAAGGCAAAAGGGCCAATTGGTATAGGGGCCTAGTCTTTAGCCACAATGGTCACTATGAGGGAGCCTTTAGAGGGCCCAGTTGGCACCCCGTAGCCTGCGGCTTTGAGCTTTGTTCCGGGGCTGGTGCCCGGGGGGACAGTGAGTCTTAAGAGCTTTCCATCTAAGGTAGGGACCTGTGCCCTGGTGCCTTTTTTTAACTCTTGTGCGCTCAAAGTGATAGTAGTGTGGATGTCCTGGCCCTGGCGGGTGAAATTTTTGTCTGGAAGGACCTTTAAGGTGACCTTCAAATCCCCAGCGGTTTCTTTAGTAGAACCCGGCACCTTGCCGGGCACCAGGATGACGTCACCATTGGAGCTGGCCTGTGGGATAGTCACCTGAAGCTTTATAACCCCTTTGGAGGAATTGAAGGCTACAGGGCGGACGCAGCCGTAAACAGCATCTTTAAGGGGTAGATAGATAGGCTGGATAAGGTCAGGGGCTTTGGTTAAGGGCGGGCGTCGCCCGCCCTGTTTCTGGCCAAATCCAGCAAAAAAATCAGAAAGGCGGGCTGGGTCATGGTCATCTATGTCACAGAGGTCCATGAGGGTATCTAAGGTGTATTTATCCGTGGGTAGGCCAAACTCTTTAAAAAGGTCAGCTAAATCAAAGCCTTCAAAGATATCTCTTTCACCGTACGCACTTGCGAAGTTTTCCGGGCCCAGCTCGTCGTAGCGCCTCCTTTTCACCGGGTCCGAAAGGACAGCATAGGCTTCTGCTATTGCCTTGAAGCGCTCTTCGGCCATTTGGGACCCTGGGTTTCTGTCTGGATGCCACAAAATGGCCAAACGGTGGTAGGCCTTCTTTAGGTCAGCAAGGCTGGCGTCTGGGCTTACCTGGAGGGTGCTGTAATAGTCCTTACGAATGGTCACGTTTAATCCCAAAGGTATAGAACCTTGGTTAATTATCCAGTCCCTTTTGGCTAAAGGCGACTTTTATTGTTCTTCTAAGTCTTCTTTGTCTCGGGCTGCAGAGGCTAAGTGCTCCAAGGCATCTTTAAGCTTTTCCGGCTCTTTCTGGGCAATGAGGGTGATAAAGGCTGGATCCCCGTGGGTACCTAAAAGGATATGTCCTGTGCCAACTACCTTGGAGGCAAAGGTGAGGCGGGTCTCCACTGTGGTAATGTCGCTGTAAGCTAGGGTGCTAGGTGAGATAAGTCCCCACCAGGAGGAGGCCTTGATGCTTTTTTCACCCAAAAAGTAGCTTGTGGAAAGGCGGTGGAGGATCAAGATGACAAAAAATGCCGTCATGAGGAGCCATAGGGTCACCTTCCCATCTGGATCCCTTTCGAAAATTATGATAGCCGGACCCATGAGGGCCCCCAGGAAAAGGAACCAACTACCTATGAGGCTGGGTCTAAAGGTCCTAGAGCCGGTATTATTGGGCATTAGATCTCCGAAATGCGTTGAGCCAAAGTTTAATAGTATAAAGAAGAGTTTAAATTAAGCCTTTTTAGAAGATTTTACCCTAAAAGCCGCCCTAATTTAATTAAAAATCTATTTTTTAAAGGCAATGGGAGGTACTTGCCGAAAAATAAATTTGTGGGATCATTAAAGAAATGCAAAGCTTTTGGCAGGGCATTTGCATTACATACCCTTTACTCTTCCGCCTTGAGGCCAAAGGCGCCTTAAGGTCAGGTGAGATGAAGTTTTTGAAGGGAAAAGGATGGTCTCATGAGAAAAATGAAGCTTAAAAATAATCCTCTCTCGTGGTTTTTTGGCCTTGTTGTGGGAATTTTGTGTCTATTTTTGGCCACTAATCCTGCTTTTAGTGCCCCAACTCCGGAAAGGGCCCAAGTGGGTAACTTGGATCTTACCTTAATGTGCCCTGAGGGCATGGTCCCTGTTTTAGGCTTATCGCCTAGGGGAGATGCCTTCTTCTACTCTTTAAACGAGAAGTTTAAGCTAATCGTCTTGGGTGCCTATGCACGCCCTGAGGAATATCTGGACTTTGTGGCGGCTATGGAAAGAGGGGAGTTTAGGCATGTCCCCAATATAGCCCTGATAACAGTTCCCAGAAAGATGGGGGAGAAGAGCTATGATGCGAAAGGGGCCACAAAAGAGCTAAAGCGCTATGTAAGGTGGTTTACCTTAGCTACCAACACAAAACCAATTGCCTGGGGATTCGAAATCAAGGCCAATAAAGTCCTAGAGAAAAAGTTAGGTATGGACTTTGATTTTTCTTACCGCACCAGCGGACATACCAAGATCTTTAATCAGAGCCCCACTTCCGTGGGTATGGGCGTTTTAACCTCCGTCTATCTCTACGGCCAGAGGAGTGAAAACTACCTGGGGGCCCTGGCCTTCCAGGTTTCAGATAAGTTCGTGTTTTTGAGTATGGTGGGTTTGGATAGGACCCAAGGGGGAGTAGATAGTATAAGAAATCACCTACTTTCCTGGAGAGATAGCATGGCAGCCGTTAATCCCCCTCCCCTGGGGGAAAGTGGTGTTGGAGAAGCCTCCTTGGATGACAATACTCTAGGCGGCTAAATTGGCTATTTTTAGCTAAATCCGGCAGCCTTTAGTCCCCCGGGGCCTTGTGGAGCTCAAAGGCCTCGTGGAGGACGCGAACAGCCAGCTCGGCGTATTTCTTTTCTATGATACAGCTTATCTTTATCTCTGAGGTGGAGATCATATTGATGTTTATCCCCTCAAGAGCTAGGGCCTGGAACATCTTGGCGGCTACGCCGGCATGATTGCGCATGCCCGTGCCCACTATGGAGATCTTGGCAATATTATCGTCTCCTATGACCCTTTCAGCTTGCAGATCCGAGAGCACGCCCTCCAAGAGCTCCTTGGTCCTGGCGTAATCTGAAGAGGGCACGGTGAAGGAAAAATTGGTAAATTGGCCTTCTCCGTTGACCGATTTGTTTTGGATTATCATATCCACTACGATATCCGCTTTAGAGACAACTGATAGGATGCGGGCGGCAACGCCTGGCTGATCGCGCACCTTGATTAAAGTAATGCGGGCTTCATTCATGGAGTGGGTGACTCCCCGCACTGGGGTTTTTTCCATACTGGGATCCTCTTGACAGATAATGGTACCTTGACTGGGGCTGTGGGCGTGGCGGACGTGGATTTTTAGGCCATAGTTCATACCCAGTTCCACGCTGCGTATCTCCATGACCTTGGCGCCCAAAGATGAGAGCTCAAGCATCTCTTCATAGCTTATCTTTTCCATCTTGCGAGCCCTGGCGCAGATATTGGGATCTGTTGTATAGATGCCGTCTACGTCTGTGTAGATCTCGCAGATATCGGCTTTAAGGGCAATAGCCAGGGCCACAGCCGTGGTGTCTGAGCCACCGCGGCCTAAGGTGGTCACGTCTCCCAGGCGATCCACCCCCTGAAATCCGGCTACCACCGCAATGCGGTCTTTGGCAAGTTCAGTTATGAGCCTGGAGGGGTCGATATTGACGATGCGGGCCTTGGTGTGTATGTCGTCTGTGTGGATACCCGCCTGGTGCCCCAAAAAGGATTTTACCTTTTCACCTAAGGTTTGGGCCGTAATGGCAAAAAGGGCGCAGGAGATCTGCTCTCCGGTGGTAAGGATGCTATCTAATTCCCTGGGGTCAGGGTTAAGGGTTACCTGTCTCGCCAGGGAGAGGAGCCTGTCTGTTTCCCCCTTCATGGCGGAAAGGACCACCACCACCCTATTGCCCTGATTTTTGGTAGCAATAGCCCTTTTCACCACCCCGCTTATGAGATCCAGGGTGGCAACTGAGCTGCCGCCATATTTTTGGACGATTAGTGCCATGATATTCCAATTTATATAGCTGCCCAAAGGGCAGCTAAAAGCTTCTAAATAATTATATATAATTTAATGCAAAAGAAAAAAACTTAAAGGGAAAGGGTAAAATTTACGCCCTCTAGTGTGAGGGCCCTTTTACCTTCATTAGTTAGCTCTAAGCTTACCAGGATGCGCTCTTCTGGCCAGAAGCTAAGGGGCAGTCTTTCCGGCCACTCAATTAAGGTAACGCCTGTTAGGTACTCATCTAGACCCGCATCGTAGAACTCGGAAACTGCCTTTTGGGGATCATCACTTAAGCGGTAGAGGTCCAGATGGACTATCTGAACCCGGCCTTGGTAGACATTTGCCAAGGTAAAGCTGGGGCTAGTGACCTGATCAGAGGGGACCTCCAGCGCTGAGGCAAAACCCTTGACAAAGGTGGTCTTGCCGGCTCCCAAAGGACCTTGTAAGGTAATAAGTAAGCTACTATCCTGGCCTGTACATAAGCCTTGCGCTAGCTGGGCCCCGGCAGCTTTGGTGGCCTTAGAGTCACTTAGAATTATCATAAATAAATGCCTTGAGGGGGATTTTTTACTCCTTTAGGCACATTTTGGCATATTATGGGGAAGGCTTAAAGTTGTCAATTGTAAATTGGGGCAATTTTCCTACAAAGACCAAAAGACAATCTCTCCCCCCTTTAGGGCCAGGGGCCCTAAAGGGGGGTAGGTAAGCCGTCTGGGAGTAGCATGAATGGTTATCAAGGACAGAAAGAGGCTGGACGACTATTACTCAGAAAAGGCGCGAAAAGAGGGCTATCCTGCCAGATCCGTCTATAAGCTCATTGAGCTGGACCTTAAGTACAATTTTATCAAAAAGGGGCAAAAGGTCTTAGATTTGGGCGCAGCCCCTGGTTCCTTTAGCCTCTATGCGGCCAAAAAGGTGGGCCCCATTGGCCTTGTTCTGGCAGTGGATCTAATTCCCTTGAGTATTAAAAGTCCTAATCTCCAATTTGTTGGCATAGACATCTTAGAAAAGGGCCCAGAGGATGTGAGAGCTTACGGCCCCTTTTCAGTGGTCCTATCCGATCTTGCCCCCAAGACCACAGGCGTTAAGACAGTTGATGGGGAAAAGAGCTTGGCATTGGCGAAAAGGGCCTTAGAGTGGGCAACAGAGCTCTTAGCTCCAAAGGGAGACTTTTTAGTAAAGCTCTTCCAAGGGGGAGACTGTGATGCCTTTGTCAAAGAGAGCCTCAAGATAAAGTTCCAAAAGGTAATCCTCTTAAAACCCAAAGCCACGCGTAAAAATAGCGTGGAAATCTATGCCTTGGGACAGTCCTTTTGCGGAAAAGAGAAGGCATAAATAGAGTAAAAGCCAGAAAGCCCTTGGTGCCTTAAAGGCTAAAACACAATTGGTTTTTTCAACCCAAAAAAGCTTAACAAATTGTATTTCCTTTAAAAAATTGGACAATACAAACAGTTTGTCCCTTGATGGCTATGGGCCAAAGTCCTTAATACCCACTTTAAAAGCTTAATTTTAGAGAATTTTTAGCACCTACAATTCAAAAAAAATGCCAGGTATCTAGGTAAGCTAGCATCTATTTCTTAAAATCTTAAAATTAATACTTGGTCGAGGCGTAAAAAGGACCTTTATAACCAGAGATATCGGTCTTTAAACTATATAGTACCGATATTGCATTGTATTATTACTAAATATTCAGTATCTTTTTTTATCTGAAATTCTTAGAGCTTTTTACGTCGGCATCAATTTTAAAATTAGTACTTGCCATTAGCTCTAAAGAGTGCAAGCTAGGAGTTCTTTGACCCTTGACATTAAGGCCCAAGGGGAACTTGGACTAAGAAAGTAATTGTCAGACGCAAAAAAGTACCCTGCCGTTTAGAGCGACTGGCTGGCCTCTGAAGCGCCCAGGGTTAGCCCTAGACGCCTGGCAGGCATCACTGGGGCATCTGCCGGCCGTTTGAAGCATCTGGCAGCCATTCGCCTCCCACTGTCAAAATATAGATTTCAAAAATCTAACCGAATTTCGGTTGAAATACTACGAAATGTCTTTCAAGTTTGGTTCACAGACAAGGGAAGCAGAGCCATTATTGCAAAATGGGCGGCAAAATAATAAGGGAACTAAGCGTATAAGTCAACTTAAAAGAGGATCATAAAAAAATTTTTTCTTTACAAAAAGAGAAAAAGAATGTATAAAATAGCTTTTAACTCTATCAAATTTCGCGATCATTTCGCAGGTAATATTTTTTATTAGACATTTTTCCTCCCAATTTCAAGCAATAACTTAGATTTCTGGAAATGCTAAATTTGTATGGCAGGGAAAAATAGAGGTAAAGCATATCTTTCTATTGCCAGAGCTAGGTGAAAAGAATATCTACTTCTTTGGGCTCTGACGCATTGGTAGAATATTTTATATCTCTTTTCGGTAATATTACCCCGGCGGATAATTTCTAGACATTTATAAACCCTTGTGTTTTATATGTTTCCCAGATATAGATCTTTTTTTCTCCTTACCTTTAGATAGATCTCGCTTCTGTTTTCCGGCGGCATAAAAAATGTTCTCGTTGTTAAAAATATTTTTAATCTTGACTTGATCTTTCTGTAGTTTTCTTAAAATAGATTGCATGGTCGTTCTTAGTTCTTTGCTGTCATGGTGTTGGATTTTCTTCTGGAAATCATTTTCTTAAGATGATTCAGATATTTATCTGGATTAAGATCAGGTCAATATGGAGGAAGAAAAAAAATCTCAATCTTTTTTTTATTCTTTGAAAGGCGCGCTTATACTATTTTCCCATGATGAACTCTTAGGTTGTCTACGATGAAAAAAACTTTCTTGCCGCTTGAACACTTGATGAGTTGTTTTATAAATTTTATAAATATCTTGCAATTCATTGATTTTAAATAGGTCATAAACCTCATAACGCCGTCTTTCGCCAGACTTGAAATAACGTTGAGTGTTAATCTCGAACCAGTAGATTTGATTATCTGAGCTTTTTTGGAGCGTGTGAACGCCCATTAAATTGTTCAGTGTGAATTCCAGCTTCATCACCAAAAAAGGTCACTCCTCCATCTTTTCAGCTGTGGATTCGATCTGAGGATAAGTTGTATTAATCCACTCATCTACCTTTTTTTTGATAGGCCCTCTTGGCTGGTTTTAAAAGTAACCACCCAACGCAGTAAATAGTCACCCATAGTGCGAATAGCTGTTTTATACCAAATTGGTTATTCTAATTCTACAACTTTTTCCGACTCCATGTGGAAAAGTCTAGCTTGAAATCTGCCGGAAAGGCCTTCGAAATCATGAACTTAATTTTTTCTTCTTGTCTTGGATTCAACAATCTACCACTTCCAACCTTGCGACCTCTTTTTTGCAGTAAGAGCTTGCTCGCCTCTTTCTTTATAATGCTTAATCCAGCTGGATACTATAGCGTCGCAACTAAAAGCATAGCTGCAATTTTATAGCCAGAAAAGCTGCTCTTAAAATGGTAGGCAAATTTCTGACGCAAATATTTAGAAATGGTAGGTAATATCTTATAAGAGTATTTTGTTTTCATGCATAGATTATGCATTATTAAATTTCAAAATGCAATATTTTTTTACTATAATCACAAAAAATTTTCAAAATATTTATTCCTTTAATAATGCAGCCTTTTGTTTCAAAAAATTTGATATCCTATATAGAGAACGCTGTTCCATTGTTCTAATAATTATCCGCCGGGGTAATAATATCAATCTCGAAGGTACCCTGGAGGCTAGGATTGTAAGCCTTACCGACGTTATCAATGGCGAATCCATAGACCTTATTGTGGGTTCTGCCCTCGGCGAACTAAACTTGGACAGCTAGAATTTAGCTGGAAGGAAAAATTTCTACACCTACTCTTTTGCCAAGGAAGGAAACGACCTTATCATGAGTGTCGTTCCAGTTGATAATCCTTCAGTTTCTTTCCAAGAGATTGCTAGCTATTCCCCAAGTTCTGGATCCCTTGTAAGTAGTATTTTGGGGTCTTTAGATTCCGGAGTCTCCATAACAGGGCCATTAGAGGAGATCCTCTTTGCCCTTTCCAATTCATCTTCCCAAGAGGAAGCGCAAGCTATCCTTTCTTCCATGAACGGCCATGTTTTGGCCCAGGGGGTGGCCTTAGCTGAGAGCTTGCCCTCTAATTTCAGTGCCATGCTGGGCAGCATCTTGGGTAACGAGCCCTTAAATATTAACCTTTACGCCCCAGCAGCTGGTTCCCAGCCCAATGGCTGGATGGTCCAGGCATCGACAATAGGGCGCTGGGGAAGCGGTGATAGCGTGGATATGGAACCAGGCTATGATATTAAGAACTTTTCTGGTCTTATTGCCCTGTACCACCGTTTTAATGAGCTTAGGATAGGAGGCGCCCTAAGTGCCGGGCGCACTGAGGTGGATTGGGACAACCAAGCGGAAGCAAAATCTACCGATCTTAGCGGAGCATTTTTCCTGCGCTACGACGGCTTAAATTGGTTCGCATCTGTGGAAGCCTTCTTAGGTCAATCCCAGATGGAAACTACCCGTCACCCAGGTCTTGGCACAATTGTGGAAGGTGACTACACAGTACATTGGAGCGGGGCAGCTCTGAAAATTGGAAGACTCTTCCAGGTAAATTCCTGGCGCCTTACCCCTCGTTTGGGGATAAACTACACTCATATTGAATTTCCAGGGTTTACAGAAAGGGGCCAGGGCCTAAATTATATAGTGGGAGAAGGAGAATCTGACAGTTTGGAACTGGAAGCCGGCATAAATATAGCCAAAGTCATAGAGCTTGGTGGGCAGGTCTTCACTCCGCATCTAAATCTTGGGATAGCTTACGAGACCCAGGACAGACAGATGAATCTAGAGACAAGATTTGCTGACCAGCCAGGGATTCCGGCATTCATTAGCTCTTCGGCAGAGCCAGGACGCATGAGAGGGTTTGTGGAATTGGGAGGGGCCCTTAGCCTAAACGATAATGTCGATGTTTTCCTGGACTATAAGGGAAATTTTAGGAAGCGCGACAGAGTTCACAGTGTATCCTTGGGGGTCAATATTTATTGGTAAGGGTTTTATTGGGTAGGATGGGACTTAAAGCCTTAGGACTCTATAGCGCCTAAGAATTAAACCCAGAAGATACCCCTTTAAGGTTTAAGTTAAAAACCGCTCATTATGTAAACTTTTACATGATGAGCGGTTTTTTTTGCTCCTGGCTTGGAAAGCCCTTGGGGGGCCATGTCCGCCTAAGACTTAGAAATACCTAAAAAGCTTAGAAACTTGGCGCTAATTCCAGGGCAATGGCGCAAGGTGAGAAGTGAGGCCAAGAGCTTTTCCGTGGGTCTTTAGCTCTATGGGAGAAGGATAAAAGTGAGAATTCTATGGGGCACCAAAGCTTTTTTTAAAAAGCATAGAAGAGG
>JAITII010000113.1 GCA_031279515.1 Deltaproteobacteria bacterium | reverse complement strand
TAGTCTCTCTTTACCTCAATCATAATTGGACTTTGTGCTAATTCTTTTATGTTTATAGATTTAAAAAAGGCCATGGAAGATTTCTAATGCCGATATATTCTAACAAACCAATGAATCTATGAGTTATGAACTATAAAGCACTAAAAAAAAGGCTTAACTTACATGGCAATAGGGCACATAGTGAGCAGCTACAAAAAGATTTCCAAATTTTCTGACCCCATTTAACTTGGAATATCTCTCTAAAAGGTATATCATTACTTCCAAAACTAATTATAGAAAAATAAAAGAAGTCAATATACCTAATTTTTTAAAATTCTAAGCAGATTTAAAAAAGTTGAATTATATTTTTGATTTACTTTCAGAAAATTAATACATTTTATAGTGATTTTCTGTAGCTATTCTAAGTCGGCGAAATAATTCTATGCCTAAACATCAGGGCTGTTAGACAGATTTATTTATTTAAATACTAGTAATCCCTTAGAGAGAACTAATACTAACTTATCAACTAAATCAAGTTGGTTATTTTGGTAGCTAGATATTGCTCATACCGAAAGATTTTTTATACTAGTCAGATAAAGTAGCAATTATCCATGAATAGTTTATAGTAAAACTATTAATGAGGTAATAATCTAAAGTATTTTTTGCTACCTAAAATGAGACTATAGAATTTTTCCTGTCGTAAAGTTTTATAGTTATAAAAAATGCCCCTCTTTTAAAAAAAGAGGGGCATTTAGTTTACACCTAAGAGTGCAAGAGAATCATGAGTGGGGGTATTTAACACTAATTTTCTAAATTAAAAGTAATCAATGGTTACCCTTTGCCTTACAGAGGGACAACTTGAGTACTTGTAACCATAAGTAAGGAATCTATGCTTAACTTTAAATTCATAACATGGGCATCCAGAGCTATCCACGCGCATGATTAGATCTCGGTACTCAACATAATTATCCATGGTTAATCCCATACTATTCCTTAATTCTCCCCAATCATTGGTATATTTATGATACCTGAAATAATATGCATCTTCTGCTTTAACTACATTTTGGTATGCCGTTTGAGCGGCATTATCCATTGACCTAAACCTATAATCTCCGTACAGTACAACTAAAAGAGCGATAAGACAAAAATATACGAGACTTAAAAGAATTATTGGAATAATTTTAAGAGCAGTATTTATCGGCCTGGAGACATTTATAGGTAGTCCGTTTTTATCATGGAATCTTCCGCTCATAGCTAAGGTGAGATCTATAAAGGACCAAAGACCTAATCCGCCTAGGGTGAGAATCATGAGTATGCCGGTTATAATCTTTCCCATGTAAAATCTATGTATACCAAAAAAGCCTAATAAAAAACACAGAATTGACACTGCCGACATATTGAGAGGGGAGGACGTACCTGGAGGAAAGGTAGGGCTTGGGGACCCTGTTGGCGACCCATATTGTCCTTGAGGTGGCACATTCGTTGATTGTGTTGGTGGTTGGTCTTGAACTGGAAGCCCGCAGTGGGGGCAAATAGGTGTTCCATCTTGAAAAATGAGTCCGCATCTAGAACAAGTTGGCATGAGTAATAATACCTTTTTAATTTAGTTTAGTTAGTTAAAGTTAAATTACAATAATATCAAATATTGAATAGTTAAACAGAATAAAAATACAAAAGTTCTCACCCGGTATTCATTTTTTGGAGGGACAGAAGATATATTATTATACTTGGATATGTGCTAAAATGCAAATTATTTAAAGCTAAATAGTCTAAATAACTAAGCCCTTAGAAACTTAAGCCGGGCTAAAGTTGTAGCTATATTTATATTTTTCCCAATTTCGCATGAAATATTTTTTTCATAACTTAAATCTAGATGACGGCGTCAAAAGCTCAAAGAATTCCAGATGATACAAGATATGGAATATTTAGTAGTATTATAATGTAGCATCAGCACTATATAGCACAAATTCATATCTCTGGTTATACAGGTCCTTTTTTCGTTTACAAAAAATCTTTACGCACTGACTAAGCGTAGTCCCTCCTTACCTCAATCATAATTTAACTTTGTGCTAAGTTTTTTATGTTTATGGATTTAAAAATGACCATGGAGGATTTCTAAGGCCGATATATTAAAAGCATATCCATGAATCTATGAGTTATGAGCTATAATACACTAAAAATAAAGGCTTAACTTACATGGCAATAGGGCACATAGTGAGCAGCTACAAAAAGATTTCCAAATTTTCTGACCACATTTAACTTGGAATATCACTATGGAAGCCCTCTCTAAATGGTATAGCATTACTTCCAAAACTATATATAGAAAAATAAGAGAAATTAAGATTCCTGATTTTTTAAAATTCTAAGTAGATTTAAAAAGTTAAACTAAAATTTTTGATTTCCTTTAAAAAAAATCAATGCATTTTATAGTGATTTTCTGGAGCTATCCTAAGTCAGTGAAATCATTCTATGCCGCAGCATATGGAGGGTCTGGCAAATGACTTTAATCTGGCTAAATTGTTATTTAAAAAACCCCCATGTCCTTATAAGAATTCTCTTTATCATTTATTGCAAGAACCACTATCTTAGTACCTACGACAAGACCTAGGGCCGCATCAAGACCTGAGGCTGCGAAGACCTAAGGCCGCGTCAAGTACCTGGTAAGCTTAGATAATAGATTGGTGGGGGCCTTAAGTTTGTACGCTTTTTTTATCTAATGATATTTTTGGCTATTTTTATTGTTAGCATAAGCTACTCTCTAAATATTAGAAAATAGACCCTCAGCTTGAAGGTGAGGAAAGCAGAGATTCCTCTAGCTTTAAAAGGCCTTCCTTTAGGCTAATACCTGGAGTATAGTCCAAGAGGTAGCTGGTTTTGTCCAAATTGTAATAGTGTGACGTGGTAAGATTTAAAACTGTAAAGACCGTCAAGGGAGGCTCTGACTTCTTTTGCAAAATCTTCCAAAAAAACTCAATAGCATGGGCTAAGGTAAGGCCCCAAAATGGGCTCATGGTGGGTAGTACCTGGGGAATAGAGGCACATTGCAATAATTTATTTACAAAGATATTGATGTCAATTGGTTCGTTTTGGGCAATAAAAAAGGCCTGGCCGTCCACATTACTTCTAATGTCCATGAGTTTTTTAAGGGCATGGACATGGGCGTCTGCGGCATTTTCTACGTAAATCCCGTCGAAGATATAGGGGCCTCCAGTAAAGAGCTTAAGCTTTCCTGCCCTGGCACTTTTATAGAGCCTTGGAAGGAAATGCGGGTCACCAGGTCCCCAGATGATATGGGGCCTTAAAGCTATGGTCTTAAAGTTACTGGAATTAGACTTAAGTACCTTTTTTTCCGCCAGCATTTTGGAATAGGGGTAGATGTCTTTGAGCCGGGCGGCGTAAGGTGCCGTCTCATCTACTCCCCGCACGTCTTTGCCGCCATAGATAACGCTGGGCGAGGAGGTATAGACAAAGTAGCGCACCTTGTATTCTTTTGCCAGGTCCAAGAGGTTTAGAGTGCCTCCATAGTTTACCTCCAGGTATTCTGTAGGAGAGCCCCATACCCCGGCCATGCCAGCTGTATGAATGATTGCCTCGCAGCCGGAGACCGCCTTTTTTAAGCCGTGCCAGTTTCTTAAGTCTGATATTACTACCTGGGCACCTATTGCTTCCAGTTGGGGCAAGGGTCCACGGGCAAGGACCCTCACACTATGGCCTTCGTTTATAAGTTTGGGGACAATGCGTCTTCCCAAAAAACCGCTTCCTCCTGTCAACAGCACCAACATTTCTCACCTTCTGCCCTTAGCTACAAAAGCTATTGTCACTTTAAAGACCACACCTCCAAAATCCTGCCATCCCCATCTAGGGTAACAATGCCCAAGAGCTCAGTTTGGGCAAACTGCTTGATGTCTAAAACATGCATGGCCTGGGCCATATGCTTTTCTTGAGGGTCTAAGCGTGCCAAGAAGTCCAAAGCCTCTTTCCGGCTCTTAAAGACCGGTGCTACTGTGGTCTCGTCAATGTCCAAGATGAGCATCTTGTCCCGAAAAATGGTTATTTTGCTTGTGAGCACCCAGAACCAGTCTACGCCCTCCTGGCCCTTTACCAATTCTTCATTAGTTTCGCTATTGGGCTCGTCTTGGAAAACACTATTGTCACTCATAAGTACCACCGGGGTTAAAGTTTGTTTATAATGGTCCAAAAAGGGCACCATAGTCGCCTCTGCGCCACACTTCGGCGACCACAGTCCCGACCGGAAGGGACTTTTTGCCCATTCCGCCAGGCGATATTATACTAAATTTTGCCCCGAGATTCCCTATTAGTTCCCTAACTTGAAAAGACAACTCTAAAATTTATCTAAATCCATTTAATTAGCCTGGAGTAAAACTATGACTAGCCGAGTAAAGCTTCTGCCAGAAGAGCTCATAAACCGCATAGCCGCAGGGGAGGTGGTGGAACGTCCCGCTTCCATCTTAAAGGAGCTTTTGGAAAACAGTCTGGACTCCGGAGCAGACAAGGTGGACATCCTGTGCGAAAAGGGCGGTAAAAACCTGGTGCGGGTCTCTGACAATGGCAGTGGCATGAACGAAGAAGAGCTCTATATGTGTCTGGAAAGGCACGCTACTAGCAAGCTGGATAAAGACTCGGATCTAAGTGCCATCCATACCTTGGGCTTTAGGGGGGAAGCCTTGCCTTCCATAGCCTCGGTCTCCAAGCTATCCATAACCAGTTCCACCGGAGGGGAGGCTGGCAACAAGATCGTAATAGAAGGGGGCAAGCTAATTGGACTTACCCCTGTCCCAGCCAACAAGGGCACCATAGTGGAGGCAGCCGACCTCTTTTTTAATGTCCCAGCCAGGCGCAAGTTTTTAAAAAGCGACCACACAGAAGAGCTACATTTGGTTGAAACTGTAGAGCGTTACGCCCTTTCTCGCCCGGAGCTCTCCATCACCCTCACCTGCGACTCACGTACAGTCGTCTCTGCCACCAAGGACAATGATTATACTGCACGCCTGGTTAAGATCCTGGGAGACGGCGCCAGAGACCTTATTTCCTTTTCCCAGCGCTCAGGTAGCCTCAAAGTCTCAGGTCACTTGGGCCGCCCAGAGGCCTCCCAGCGCTCGGCAGGTTCCTTATATATCTTTGTACTGGGCCGCCCTGTAAAAGACAGGCTACTTACCAGAGCCATTATCCAAGGCTATGGGCGCACCCTCCCAAACGGTCGTTATCCCATAGGGGTTATTTTCCTTAATATTGACCCTGCCGACGTGGACGTAAACGTCCACCCGGCCAAGACTGAGGTGCGCTTTAGAGATACTGGGAAGGTCTTTAGCTTATTAGCCACTGCGGTTTCCAAGGCCATCTCCATATCCCCCCTGGCCTCTTCTGGATCCCCTCCGCCTTATGACCGCCTATCTTCGGGCGCTCCCCAGAGCGGCCAGGGCAATCTGGATACAAACCACATGGGCGTCCCGCCCACTAGTGGCGAAAATCACCTGAAAAATAGCCTGGAGGGGAAAAACCAGCTGGAACCATTCTTGTCCTATAAAGATCCCACAGATTCCCAAAAAGCTGCTTCCTCCCAATTCGACCCTGAGCTTAAAGGCCCCCTTCCCTTTCAGGCTCCTTTTACCCCTGTAGAGACTACTCCCACTATTCCAGATCCTAAAGAAGAGCCAAGGTCCCTTTTGCCAACAAATAATCTTCCCCGGGCCATGTGCCAACTGCAGGATACCTATATCCTAGCCGCCGGAGGGGACGGGCTCCACATCATAGACCAGCATGCTGCCCATGAAAGGATACTCATAAACCGCCTCAAAAAGGCCTATCTAGCGGATGGGATCCCAGCCCACAATGTCCTTTTGCCCGATACATTTTCCCTTACTATGAGGGGTAAGCGTGCTTTTGAAGAGCTAGAGCCCCAGCTAAAGCGCCTGGGCTTTATACTGGAGCCTTTTGGGGGCTCTACATATATATTAAAGGGAATTCCCTTGGTACTGGAGCAGTCCAAGGCCAAAGAAGCCTTACTGGAAATATTGCACGGGGCCGAAGTGGCTATAACGGAACAAGACGAGGGCGGCCTTTTAAGCGCCCTCAAGGAAAACTCCGAGTCCTGGTTCCATTCCATGGCCTGCCGTGCTGCTATTAAGGCAGGACACAGTTTAAAGCTCCAGGAGATGGATGAGCTCATTAAAGATATGGCACAAGCCGAATCTGGGGGCTTTTGCCCCCATGGACGGCCCTCTTCTTTTGTCATCACCTATAGTGAGCTGGAAAAACGCTTTGGCCGCAAATAGAAGATTTATTTTCCCTTACTCACACTAAACTCAAGCCAGCTTCGGGACATATTTTAAAGATGCAGAAAATCTTTTTCACAATAAAGCTTTTAGCGGCCTTGATGGCTTTTTGGGCCCTGTCATTTTCAATAAACTCTTTTGCCCAAACAGAAGCACTGCCGGACAAAGTAACTATTTACACAGCAACAGGTGCCACCACCGCAGTTCTTCCCCTCTTGGGAGCCATCCGACAAGGCTGGCCACAGGTGAGTTTAGAAGTCATAGAGTGGAAGAACTTAGACGATCTAAGGGGGCTAGTCTTAGCCGGTAAGGGTGATATTTGGGTGGGCCATTTAGAGACCTTAGCCTTGGCTGCCAATAGGGGTGCCCCGGTAAGCATTCTGGCAATTACAGCCTGGAAGAAATTTTATTTTATTTCCTCCCCTCTACCCCTAGAGCCCGGCGCTGCACCAAGACACCCCAAGGATCTAATGGAGCTTTCCCAGTATCTGCAAAAAGAAAAGTTCTCCCTTTCCGCTGCGCCCCGCAATAGTCCAGCTGCCGGGGTGGTGGCAAGTTTAAAGGCCCTAGGGGGACCGGCCTTTGAGCTCTCTGCCCTTCCCCCCCAACAGGTCCTTTTAGAGCTTGCCTCTGGCAAGATAAAAGCCGCACTCCTACCTGAACCCATGGTTACCGTAGCCCTAACCAAAAAAGACGACCTTAAAGTAATAGCTAATTTGGAAGAGGAGTACGCCAAACATACCGGAGGGCCTAAAAGGCTTCCCCACGCAGGCATTGCAGTAAATAGTCGATTTAATGAAAAATACCCCCAGCTTGTCTCTTTACTTCTATCAGATATGCTCAAAGCATCAGAGGAGCTTTTAGATATGACCCCGGAGCAGATTGTACTTTTGCTTCCAGAGTCCACCAGGGATAACCTGGGAACAGTAAACTTGCAAAACTCCTTGGCCCGCGATATCATTCTCACTCTTCCCGCCTGGCAGGTCAAAGATGAGATAGAGTCCTTTCTCTGCGTATCTGCCCCAGAGTTATGCCAAGACGGAAAGCTAATTGCCACCTTTCCTAAAGATTTCGTGCTTTCAGAAGAGTAAAAAAAAGTACCCGCTCTTGAAATTCCTCAACGCCATAGCCCCCTATTTATTTTTTGCCCTCATATGGCTACTTTGCATCCTAATTCTAAACTTTACCCTAGGCTCTGCTCTGGCCCCCAATCCCATAGCCATATTAAAAAAGCTCTGGGCCCTTATCTATTCCACAGAACTCTTTCGCCAATTGGGCATAACCGTATGGCGCGGTCTTGTGGGGGTATTTTTCGCTAATATAGTGGGGCTCATCTTAGGGGTGCTGGCAGGCAAGATAGGCTTTCTTTTGCGTTTTACAGCCCCCTTGGTGGCTGGCCTGCAGTCTTGCCCTCCCATAGTCTGGATCTCTTTTGTCATGGTCTGGGCTGGCACGGGGTCCTTAGTGCCCATTGCCACTGTTTTTGCCGCCACGGTGCCCTTTGTCTTTAGTAATACTGCCCAAGGGGTCATGGGGCTTCCAGTCAGGGTGCTCTCCATGAGCCGCCTCTACGATGTACCTTTCTGGAGGGTTTTTACCAAAGTCACCTTGCCCGGCATACTTCCCTATTGGCTGGCAGGCCTTTCCACTGTCCTTGCCACCTCCTGGAAGGCAGCTGCTGTTGCCGAGTTCATGGGGAGCCAAGACGGAGCCGGTGCACGCATATATTGGTGCTACAGCCACCTTAACCTTGAGGAATTAAACGTGTGGGCCATATCTTTGATAGTTCTTGGCATCCTCTTGGAAGGACTTTTTATCACGCCCTTACGCAAAAAAGCCGCCCAGATGGCAGCCCAAGGTGAAGCTTGTCTTTAATAAGCCTCATAAAGGTGACAAAAAGCTTTGAAACTAAGCTTGTCATTAAAGAAGCCAGCTTTACCCTGGAAGCTAGGTCAGTTACCCTTTTTACGGGATCATCCGGCATTGGCAAAAGCACCTTACTTGAAATAATGGCAGGAATCCAGGCCCCCGATACCGGAATAGTTAAAAGATCCGCGCCAATTAGCTTCATGTTCCAGGACAATGCCTTGATACCCTGGCTTACAGCAGAGGCAAATCTGTCTTATATACTCCCCAAAAATAGTGATCCCAAAAAGTGGGCGGAAAGGATTGCCGCCCTTTTAGATTTTTTCCAGCTGGAAAAAGGCGACTATCCCCACACCATGAGTGGTGGGATGCGCAGAAGGCTATCTTTAGCACGCACCTTTCTCTTAAAAAGGCCCATTATCATCCTGGATGAACCTTTTGCCTTTTTGGATGAAAATTGGCACCATTTAGTCTCTTCCTTAATTGTTGAGGCCTATAGAGACAATGCTGCCCTTGTCATAGCGGAACATTCGCTAAATCCTGCTCTCAAGGAAGCCCTGGAAGAAAAAATTACCGTCTGCGAGCTACAGGACTCTCCCATAGAGCTGCGCCTGGAATAATATTAGTTCCTGGAAGCTGCTATATTAAAAATCCGGCTAATCTTAGCTATTAAGGCCTTAGGGAAAAAACCTAAGGCACATAAGAAAATAGGCCGCAGGCATTGCCTGCGGCCTATAACATTTTTTTCAATTCTATTTCTTTTATTAGTGCAAGAGATAAGGACGAGCCTCAAAAGAATCATTATCCCATTGGCCCCCAAACTCCTTTAAGGTTCCCAAGAGATCCGTAAGACCCTTGCGGGTATCGTAAGAGATCTCGCAGCCCTCTTCCAGAATCCTAGCTAAAAGACCAATGGCATCGTCCATGGCGGCATTTATATGCCTTCTCTGCTCTTCTAGACGGGCGGCAAAATTTTGTTTGGCTGCAGCAAGATAGCCCAGGATAATTCTTGTGACCCTAGCCTCACTACTAGTTTCCAGGGTAAGGCAGGGTCCGTCAAAGTCATCGGCTCCGGCAAGCCTTGCTACTATATGGGCATAACCTGAGAACTCCTCGTTCATAGCTGCCATCAGCCTTGGGTTAGAGTCATTTAGCTCCACAGCCCTATCTGCCAAGGCATACATGCGGTCCAAGACGCTTTCCAGTTCTTTGAAGGCCTCCATGGCCAGCCGGCAGTCTTGGATTACCAAGGGCATGTCCTCCATCTCCTCTCCTAACTGCTCTAAAGTTTCAGCTACGTCTAAGGGATCGGAGGAAAGGGAAAAGGTGGATAGGCCTTTGGCCAAAAGGCGGGCCAAGTTCTCACAATGGGAAAGATCTGGAGGGTTTACTGGGTAGGATATATTGTTCACGGCTCATCTCCTTAGAAAAAGGCGTCTTGCAGCAAAGCGCCTTAGGCTTTGATGCCAATTACTCTAGCAAATATCCGGCCAAAATTAAGGGCCCTTTTAGCTGCCCTTCCCAGGTGCCCTTAGGATCTTTTTGCCTCCCTCATGTAAAGGCAAATATTATCCTAAACCCCCCAAAATATGCCCCTAGCCAACAATCCTCTAGCTTAAGGAGGGTGCTTGATGGAAAAATTTCTTGACATTTAGGATAGCGCTTGGCATAATCTCGTTTCGCCGTGGCGGAGTATTTAAGTCCCGTCCACCAGCCTATCTAGGCCATTTTCATAGAGAGGTGCATATAATGCCTTTAGAGACTAAAAATAAGACAGGCAGTCTCTGTTTGCTGCCAGAGCTAGGTTACGGGGCGGCAGCTATCCCTCAGCATACAATCGCGGAAAAATGCATTGGCTGCGAGAGGGTAAGTGTCACAAACGACAAAAAATATTGCCAGGTCTTCCCCAATCCTGAGGTCAAGTGGAGGCTCGGCAATTGCAACATGGCCACCCATATCAAGGTAGAGACGAAAGGCACTGACGCCAAGGTGCGCGTGGGCCAGCAAAAACAGAAGAAAAAGTAAACCCCTCTCTTTGGGGCGCTTTTTAGCTATATTTCAAGGGGGATTTTCTCTAAATCCCCCTTTTTTTATGCAAAGAGAATAGCTAACGGCCCAAAAAGGTGCCTTTAGCTAAAGAGGGAAAAGTGCGTCTTTGGGAAATACCTGGAGAGGATAGAGCGAAAATAGCGATATTTCATATATCTAGAACTAGTTTCAATATTATATTGTCATTAAAAAATATAATCTACTAAATAAATATTAATATAGTTTTTTTCTAAAAAAACTAGTTAAAAATCACATTGAAAGTTTATTGTCAGATAAAAAGATAAATAAAAAGTATATTTAAGTATAATTAAATATAAAAAGGTATATTAATATAAATTTTACGATTCTTCATCAATATCTTGTAGCCATATTCTAGGCAGCACTAATTAAAGAGAAAAATAGGGCTTGGCTAAGAAAGAAGGCCTATATGGTCTTAAGAGTCCTTTTGGCTGTCAGGGGGGTTATCTAGGGGAAAGGCAGGCACAGTGTGGCCTTTTATATAAGGAAATTTTTGGAACCTTTCTAGCCAGGTCTTAAACACCTCTTCCGGATTCAAATCAGGCAGATGCTCCGGGTAGAGAAATTTGGCTATATACATTGTGCCCACAAGCTTGGAAGCTGCCCCTTGGGTGTAGTGGGAAAGAAGAAGTATGCGGTCATTTTTTACCGCCTGGATCTCATCCCAACCTGGCCTTCTGATTATTTCATCCTTTCTCCTTTGAAATTCTTCCAGAGTGGGGGGCACATAGCGGCCGCTAAGATTGTCGGTCCCGACCCTCACAATATATTCCGGATTTCGCAATACTACTATCTCAGGATCTATCTCTACGTTGATGGCATCATCAAAAATATTTTGGGCACCGGCATAAATTACCATATTATAGAAATAATCACCTGGGATGGTGGTGTTACCCATATGTTTATATTCATAATAGAGAGTTTTTTTGGGAACATCTTTAAGCTGCTCTTGAATGTAAGCTAGTTTTTCGTCAAAATAATCTATATACTCACTAGCCTCTATTTCCTTTCCAAAGACTTTTCCTGCCAGGGCCCAATTTTCACGAAACTCGCTTGTATAATAAGCATTTAGAACTAAAACCTTGATGCCAAAAGGCGCTAGCTTTTCTTCGGCGTCTTGCCAGGTTCCATTGCCAGTAAGAATGAGCACTTGTGGGTTAAGCTCAATTATTTTTTCGTAGTTTAATTCGCTTGCATCCATTCCTATAATGGAATCTTCGCTAAAATATCTCCCGTAGGCATCTATATCACCAAAAGTAATATAATCTACCCCTACAATTGTATCTATGGCGCCAATAGCATTGACTAGTTCAAGGTTGTAGCCATTGGCTATCACAGCTCTTGTAACTGGTTTGGGTAAGGTGACCTGGCGGCCTATGCTATCTACTACTACCTGGGTTTCTTCATTGGCATTAGGCGTATTATTACTATTCTGGCATCCTGCAAGAACTAAAATGAGCGCCGAAAACACAAAATAAAATATTTTCACCTTAAACTCCCAAAATAAAATCACTTTAAAAGGCGGATATGCTTGTATCCGTCTTCTGTGGTAACACTGGTTCTAACTCCATAGATGATGTCAACATTTTCTTGGGTCAAGATATCCTGAGGATCACCGTAAGCAAATATGCGGCTATTTTTAAGCATTAAAAGCTTGTCACAGAACATAGAAGCAAGGTTAAGGTCATGAAGAGTCATTAGTATTGAATACTCTCCATCCCTTGCCATATTTGATATGGTATTTAAGATAAAAAGCTGATTTTTAAGATCTAGACTACTTGTAGGCTCATCTAAGATGATTATCTTTGGCTGTTGGGCCATTGCCCTTGCAATATAGACCAGTTGTCTTTCACCACCACTTATTTCTTTGATATTTCTAAAGGCAAACTCCACTAAATTGGTTTCCTCTATGATAGAAAACACCAGCTCTTTGTCCCTTTTGGTGTACTTCCGCTGGGAATAAGGAACCCTTCCCATCATCACGCAGTCTATAACTTTCATGGGGAAAAAACTACTTGAATATTGTGGCACGTAAGCCATTAGCTGGGCGTTTTCCTTGATAGAAAGCTCGGCAATATCCTTGCCATCAAAGAGTATTTTTCCCTCTTGAGGTATGAGAAGTTTGTTAATTGTTTTTAATAGTGTAGTTTTACCGGTTCCGTTGGGTCCAACTATACCTAAGATCTCCCCTTTTTTAACCTTAAATGATATGTCAGTTAAAACCGGATGACCATTTTTATAGGAAAAATGAAGACTATTTATTTCCAGCATCAGTTCATACTTTCCTTTCCGGCTGAGAGTATCAAGTGAACAAATAGGGGAACGCCTAAGAAAGAAACAATTATACCAACCGGAATATTAACTGGATACAATACAAATCTTCCTATGGTATCAGCACAAAGTAAGAGAATTGCACCCAATAAACCGGCAAAAGGAATAAAATATTTATGCTGGTTGCCAATAATAATCCTTGCCATGTGCGGTGCTATAAGACCTACAAAACCTATAACACCTGTAAAACTTATGATGGTGGCTGTAATTAGCACAGCCAAAAACCCGCTAACGGTTCGTATTGTCTCAGGATTTATCCCAAGGCTTTTGGCTGTTTCGTCGTCATTTAAGGCAATGACGTCTAGTTTAAGGTTATACCTAAAAATGAATACTAAACAAACCGTAACAATGATGCCACAAACTATAACGCTGTTCCATGAACTTTTATTAAAGGTTCCAAAAGTCCATTGCACAACCTCTTCCAGCTTATGCTGTTTGGCAAAAAATTCAATAGTAGCTGTCAGTGCGCTAAAGAAATAGTTAAGAGAAATTCCTACAAGCACTATCACTGTAGGATTGATACCAATTTTATTTGATATTGAATATACCGTAAAGACACAAATAAGAGATGATACAAAGGCGCAGAATATAATGCCCGCATCACTATCAAAAAAGGATCCCTGCCCGAAAACTATACAAATGGAAGCTCCAAATGCCGCTGCAGAAGAAATACCAAGGGTAAAAGGACTTACCAAGGGGTTTCGTGTCACGGACTGCATTATGGCACCGGCTATAGATAATCCGATTCCTGCAAGTATTGCTAAGGTTATGCGAGGCAGACGCAACAGAAGGATTATCTTGTTGACTGCGGCATCCTCACTTCCCTCTAAAGTCCCGTGAAAATATGCATCCAGGGCCTTTATAGTCTGGAAAACGCTTTTATCCATACCTAAGGTGGTGAAACATATCCCCAGGATAATTATTAGCAAAACAGCAAGCAAGATAAAGACTATTTTCTTACTGTTTCTGGATTGGTACTGTTGTTCGAGCAGGGTTATATCCTCTATTAAAAATTAAAAATCAAACTGCGCAGTTATTGCAAATGTCCTAGGCATGGAAAGACCAATCACATTTGTTCCTCCCCGGCCCAGCCAATAATCATTACCTAGTACATTAAAGCAAGTAGCGCTCAAGGTGATGTCTACAGGGTCTAAGTCTATCTTATGTTTGAAACCCAGGTCCAAGGAAACCCAACTGGGAAGCTCTACTTTATTTGCATCGGTAACGTAAGCAGGACCGGTATAAACCACGCGCCCCATGGCAACGTCATTTTCCGTTATGGCGTATTCAGTGGCTATAACCCCGCTCCATTTAGCAACTCCTTGAACATACATGTTGTCGTATCTTCCACCGGTAGTGTTTTTACGCTTGGCATTGAGGTATAAAAAGCCTCCCATAATACTCCACTTGTCGGTGAGTTGACCGTTAACGTTTAATTCTACCCCCTTGTAGTCACTTTTCCCGTCGACTCTCAAATAGTTTAGACCGTCTATGGTTTCGTCACGGGTAAGTCCTTGATCTACACTAAAAAGGCTAAGGGTTGCAATAAGGGCATCAGTTTCATATTTCGCGCCGATTTCAAACTGCTTATTTTTCAGTGGATGCATAAGTTCTCCTCTGTTGGCATAAGCTGTACCCACAGTCCTGGCCCTGGTGTAACCTTGGGAATGGCTGGCGTAAATTAGCAAATTGTCTAATGGCTTGAAAGTGATGGCAAAACTAGGGCTTATGCCGTTATGTTTACTATCTTCCGTCACTTGCCGGGAAGTATTGTATGCCCTGAATTTATTGCGGCGGTATTGCATGGCAACAATCAAACCAAACTGTTTGTACTCAAGGTGATCGGCCAAGGTAATTGATTGGGTATACTCATCATTTATAAGAAGCGCCGGGCCGGCACCAGGGATAGGTACATTAGCAGTTACCCCTGTGAAGATACTTCCGGTGAGGGTTCCCAGGGCAAGATCTACTTCCGTCATGTAATTCCTGGTGAAGGACCAGTCCCAGACCAAGCTCAAATTGTTTATGACTTCTCCTAGTGCCACCTTTCCTCTTACGCCAATCTGTAAATATTCATTTCTGTTGGCTTCCAAGCAGGTCATCATCTGATCATTTATAATCCCGGTATTCCCATTAAATGCCAGAGAACCGCCTATATCATCCGATCTATAACCGTTTCTATCGGTCATGCCTGTAGTTAAAAACACATTCCAGTTATCATTTATCTTGTGGTCATGGTTTAAAGTCAAAAGAACACCGTGCATAACTTTAATCATGCCATCATAAGAGAAACTCCTTTTGGAATCAGGCGCTGCCATGATGGCCGTACTGGCGCTACTCAAGTTGAACCATCTTTGACCTTCACTGACCTGCACATCGAAATAGCCGCCAAAGAAATTGGTTATGCTATTTTCTCCCGCATGGTCAACATCGATGAAAATATTTCTCGCTTTTTTAACCATGCCTGCAACTGCCATGTCTCCGTCTAAATATTCCGCGTTTAATCTGACCCCCCAAGCGTTCCCCTGGCCAAAACGTCTGCCAATGTCAATATACTCTCCAAAGGCACCTCTCCCTGAAAATGTTTGAGTATATCTTGTTACAGGTTCGATTGTGGCTCTTTTAGTAGTGACGCTTATTATACCATTTGGTGCAGTATAACCGTTAGTGCCATTAACCGAGGTGGTGGAACCAAAAAGTACTGTATTGGGTCCTGAAATAACATCTATGCTCTGAATGATATGGTTAGGAGGCGTCAAAAATTGCGCAAAAAGGTTTGGGACGCCATTTAAATAGAAGTTATTTCCATTGGCATTTATACCGCGAATGGAGAAATCACTGTAAAGAGGAGAGGTGTTGCTGGACCTAATGGAGGGATTATTGACCAGCACAAGGTTCAATGGTAAGCTTGAAAGACCAAAGTCCTCTACAGTTTGTTCCGTATAGTTGAATTGGGTAAAGGGGATGTCCATGGTATCTATACTACCTAAGACGCCAGTTCTTGAATTTCTATAAATAAAGCCGCCAGGCCTTTCCTGCATCTCTATTTCTGCCTGAACAAAAACCGTAGATAGTGTTGCAGAACCTGTTGTTCCAGTTTCTTGGGCCTTGACAGTCCCATGAAATATCAAACCTGAAATAACTAAAAAAGTGAATGCCCAAATAATACCTTTAGTAGTTCTCATAAAAAACCTTTTAGTTTGTAATTTCCTATTATACAGGAAATTTGATAAAAACAAAGCAAAAAAGCCTAGAATCATTCTCTAAATGATCTAGGCTCCCTTATACCCAAAATCTCTTTTGGCTTCTATTGGATCACTAAACAATCGCAACTTTGCGCGTCCCCTTTTTGCAAATTTAGACATTGTTTAGCTTCCATGACCAAAGCACGAACTGGTCGGTATTCTGGCTAACACCTAAGTCCCCGCGCCCTTGGCGTTTTTGTAGCTGGCCAAGGCGAGGAACAATTAAGGACATACCCTTAAGGTTATCACAGTGATGGGTTCGCTCTCGATTTTAACGAGATTCCCACTCTAATAAAAGAGATTAACCTGTTCGTTATGGAGAGCTATGCAAGAGTTAGCATAGCGAAAGAAAATTTTACTTACCCGAGCTCTTTAAGTAACATACGCAATAATATTCTATTCATAAATTTTAGTCAAGAGTTTCATTTCTGAATCAAAGGCGATAAAAAGAGTCATTTACATCAAGACAATATCTTGATCCACTATATATAGCATTATTTAAAAATTTATCCACTATATACGTGAGAGCCAGGCCAGAAAATACCATCTATAAATTTTTTTGTTTTTTATAAATAAAAAAAAGTTCCTTTCGGTACATAATTTTTTGCCCATTTTAAAATTTACAATAGACTTCAACTCACAAAAATTCTATAACTAATTATATATTTTGTAATTTACACATTTTTCTATTTATAATGTAATTTTATTTTTTATTTATGAGTACTTTCCAAATATTAATATCGACATACTCTATGCCATTTATAAGTGGAAGCCTTCTTGTGGTTTTTTTAATTCTAAAATACTAGATTTTTAAACTTAGCTGAAATTTTCAAATCTACTTCAAATCTAGCTCGGAACTATTCTATACTTTGGAATTCACGCCAAAACGGGCCAAAAATTTTTCTCACAAAAAGCTATGAAATATTTTAAATAAAAAAACCCCAAATAGCTAGAGCACTCTAGCACTTTTGGGGTTTTGGAATTATCCACATGGGCCTTTTGGTTTAGAACCTTTATTACCTTACGGAAATTTATTACAGAATTTTAGCCACAGTCTCGAAGCTTAAACGCGGACCTCTGGGATAGTAGCCACCCTCTAGGCCATAACCCACGTTTATGAGAAAATTACTCTTGAAGCGTCCGTCGGGAAAAAATTCGGCGTCCACCTTGGCGTTGTCAAAGCCGCTCAT
The DNA here is from genome assembly GCA_031279515.1 of Deltaproteobacteria bacterium. Classification (GTDB taxonomy): domain Bacteria; phylum Desulfobacterota; class Desulfarculia; order Adiutricales; family Adiutricaceae; genus JAITII01. The sequence goes on along the minus strand of JAITII010000113.1, from coordinate 39,123 downwards.
GGGCCCGCAATCCAACCCCAGGGCTCTTGCCGCCAGGATAAGATAAGCGCCCTCTAGAGAGCCATTTCTAAAAGCAGTGCTTGCCGCCAATGCGGGGTCTTGTAAATAAGGGGCCGCCGCATCGTAGGCGGTCCACTGTTCCGGAAGGTAGTCGTAGAACTTGGTGTCGTAAGCCATGATTACCGTCACCGGCGCATTTTCCACCTTGGGAACGTTGCCCGGGCTCAGGCATGGCAAAAGCCTCTTTTTAGCCTCCGCTGAGCGCACGAAGACGTAGCGACCGGGCTGGCAGTTAACCGCCGTAGGTCCCCATTTTAAGAGATTGTAAAGGGCACTTATTGTGTCGTCGTCCACTTCCTTGGGGGTAAACTTGTTAAAGGTCCTAGCCTCGGTAAAAAGTTGCTCCAGATTCGGGGCCTCCAATTTTGCTTTCATCCTGTCCACCTTAACCTTTTTTACTTCTTCACGCAGATAAGCTTTAAAAACTTGGCCAAAATTTCCTAAACAGAAAAAGTAACCAGATAATCCTTATAGTATCTTAAAATTTCCCCATAGGCAAACAGCCGACTTTTTAGGCTAGGAATTCTTCCACCAGTTTATTGAAATGGTCTAAGGTGGCCGGCTCGAACTCTATGATGGGGTTTCCCAAAAGGTCGAATGTCTCTAGGATCTCCTCGTCTGTGGGGGGCTCTGTGGTCTCCAGGACCAGGACCCGGTCATAGCGTCCAAAGTTCATCCTGAAATCCGCGGCATCCCAGCTGCTGGTGGCAGGTATGCCTTCGGGGCTCAGGAACATCTTGCGTATCCAGGCTGGAGTTAAAACAATGGTCCTATTTCTTTCCAATTCCACAAGTTTTTTATCCCCCACCATGGCGGATAAGCAATTGCCGGTTGGCAGTACTTTTACCCCGTGCTTTTTTGCAAACTCAGGCATATCCGGCAGACACTTCTGACCGAAAAAGAGCCGCACATCTTTTTTATCTTTGATAAGGTCGCTTGCCAGGGCCTCTTGGAGCCTGGCTTCCAATTCTTCTATGAGGCAATGGTAGCCTGGCTTAAGACGAATAAAAGTTATCTCGTAGCGGTGGGAAAGTGGCGCCAAAGCAAGTTCCAGCTCTTCATCGAAGATCCCGCAATAAATGATAACGCGTTTTTCAGCCATAAAAATTACCCTAAAACACCTTCAATTGAGGCTTATGCAATGGAATTTTTAAAAAAAATGCTCCAGTATCACTCTTTTTTGGCCTCTATATTGGGTTCCAAAAGCTTTTCTTTCCGATAAACAATAACTATAGCCAATATTAAAAGCTGGACTCCAGACTGGAAGCTTCCTATAAAGGGAAGCCCGTAGGGGTCTTCCCAGATCATAAGTATCCTAGGGGAGGCAAGGACAAACAGAGACAGGTACTGATTGATACCGATAAAACACCAAAGCCCTAAGGCAACTCCCCTGGCGTTAAAGCTGGGGTTCTTAAAAGAATCCATCAACAGAAAACCCATGAACACAGCTAAGAGAACCAGATAGGCTACGACCCCCACATTGCCAACTAAAAGCGCCAGATAGGGGATGCCGTTTAGAGCCATATTATCCGCCTCCACAAGGCCCACCTCGGCTATATACGCACCTCCTGTGCCCCATAGTCCCGCCAGGTTCATGACCATCTGCTGGAGGATAACTGTATAGGAAAGAGCCAGCTCTCCGTGGCTTATAAACACCCAGGTAAAGAGGGGATAAAGGCTTATGGACTCAGTCTTTACCGCATAAAAGCACAGGCCCAGGTAGATGATTAAAGCCCCCAAAAGGGTCACCTTAAGGCGCCAGTAGCCCACCATGAGGATACTCATAGTAACTATTGTGAGTATTAAAACCTTGGCGGAATAGTAATTTTTTCCCAATACCAGAACAAGCAAACCGAATACTATAAATCCCACCACCAAGAAGGCGCCTCTAAAGCCCTTGTCAGGCCGCCGTAGCTCCAAAGCCAAATAGATGGTTAGCCCCATGGCCACCCATTGGCCCGTGTTGACAAACCTCTTTAACAGTACCTTTATCCCCAAAGAGCTAATGTCCGTGATATAGATAAAGCATATCCCCAATATGAGCGAGATGCTTATGACCGTCAGGGAAAGACAGCCTTCTGGTTTTGTGGCACTTAAGGGATCATAAGGTGCTTTACTCTTTTCCTCAGGCCCATTAACCTTAGAGCTCTCGTAAGCGCTCGCGCCCTCTTTTAAGCTCGAAGTCTCTTGGGAGCTTGGACTCTCACCTATACTCGAATCCCCACTAAAGCTTGAGCCCTCCTCCGGTTGTGACACAAGAGGGGCACGGGACTCTATTTCTGATTCTTCCAATTTTTGGTCATTATCTAGATCAATACCCGCGGGCTTTTCCAAAAAAGACCTGTGGTAAGACTCCAGGGCCTTACCCGTAACAGTCAAAAGAGAGCTCTCCTCACCTTGGCCTTTTTTCTCATTATCCTCAATAGAGGTCTCTTTTTGGTTCTTATTGGGCGCCTTTAGGGCGGCTTGGGAGGCCTTGGCCTTACGCCACATACTGTAGATAAAAACTACATAGCCCTCGTACAGGACGCAAGCCGTAATGAACCAGGGTCCCCAGGAAGGTCGGAGTATGGGCGTCATCGTATAGAGAACCAAACCCAAAACCAGCAAAAGGAGAGGGGCGGCTAGATGGAAAACAAAGGAGGCTAGGGTCATCGAATTTAGGATCCTTCAGAGCTAAGCGTCCCTACCGGCGGAGGCTGCCCACTTTCCCAAGTTATGATTTAAGTCCCTATTATGTCAAATTTTAGCCCCTCTTGAAAGATCCCTTTGTTTTTACAAGAAAAAAAGAGTCCCACTATCTTTAGTGTGCCAGATTCTCCTCCTCACCTATGACTACCAGGGTCTTGCCGTCGTGGGTAACCTTTCCTGTCTCTTTCAAGCGTTTCATGGTGCGGGTCACAGACACCCTATGGGCCCCTACCAGAAAGCCCAAATCCTCATGGGTAAGGGGCATCTCCAGCACATAGGACCCTTTCTTGCCCGGCTTTCCGTGTTCCCTGGCTACATTCAAGAGCACCCCGTAGAGCTTTTCCTCCAAATGGGTCTGGCTCATTGCCTCTATGCGCTCCGTGAGGTTGGTTATGCGCCCGGCCATGTTGTTTATTACCTTAAGCCCTATCTTGGGGAACTTTAAGACCATATCCTCGAAGCTCTTGCGGGAAAACCCGCAGGTGGCAACCTTATCAACGCAAGTGGCGGTCACGGGGTAGGGGTAATCCCTTTCTAGATCGTTTAGTATGTACTCCCCCAGGTAATCACCCGGTTTTCTGATGTCTAAGATGAGCTCGCTACCGTTTTCCATCACCCGGCTCAAGCGAATACGCCCGGTCTTTATTAAAAAGATGCGTTCCGCCTTATCTCCTTGGCGGAAGACCGTGTCTCCTGCCTCAAAGACGGTACGCGTAAGGGTATTGGCAAGAGCGTGTAGCTCATTTTCGTTTAGCCCATTGAAGATCCATAGCTCCCCTATGCAGAAGGGCGACCAATCAGCTGCTTTAGGATTATGAAGATTGCATTGACACCTTGGATCCATATTTTTTCCTTACAAAGCCCGCCTAAAGGCGCCTGTGATTGATTGGGACGCTAAAAGCCATAACTTATTGACTTTTATAAAGGAGACTACTAGGAGGGCGAGAGAAGCTAATACCCTAGAAATTATTAAAAACGGCCGGGGGATACCGACCGTTTAGAGCTTAAAATACTAAAAGTATAGACTTTTATACCAGCTTTTTTCCGGCATCCGGACCAGGGGAAAGGCTATAGATTGATTCCACGTGAATTTTGACTGCGTATTTTATCCCGGGCAGATCGGGCATGGCCTTTTTGACGCCGCCTGATACTTCCTCAAAGATTGGCCCTGAGGTAAGGAGCTCGGCCTTGCCTTTGATCTGATAGCCTGTCATCTTGTCGATAACAGCTACCGCCACTTTGGGATTCTGCTCCAGAGCAGCCCTGGTCTTTAAAGAAAAAAGGTCAGCAAAGACCAAGCTTTGGTCATCTAAGACCTTTAAAGTCCCCTTGGGGGCGAGGTTAGGAACTCCGTCTTTGTCGGCAGTGCCTACCCAGGCCACCTTTCCGGCGATAAATTCTTGAATATCCTTGGGGATCGATGCCATGATTAAACCTCCTAATAGTTTAGCTAATTTAGCAACAAGGCAAAAAAAATAAGTAGTAAGGACTCTTTAATAAAATCTTTATTAGAGGCCTTGCGATTTAACTATCCTTTAAATTTATAACATATTAAATAATATCTCTGTAGCAGCGGATACAAAAGGATAAATTTTTTTCCCTTGAAATGGGATTATTTTAAGGCTTCTAGTGCTTTGGCCCTTGGGTCAAGCTAAAAGAGCCTGGAGAGTATCCTATAAATATAAGGGGAATCAAGTAGCCTATCTGCTCGCCCCTCTTTTTTATTATTCATGGCTTGGTCCCCATTAAGGGTATCTTCCAATGCCTTGTCTTTATCCACCTGGGAAAGACTACTAAAACTAGTATTTCTTAAGGGGTTTCGGATGGGAGGTTCCAAGGCCAGGCGGAGCTTTTCTATCTTGCGTAAGGCAGAGGCCTCTTCTGGGTGGGCCTGGCCTAAGGTGTCCTTAAAGGACTTGTTGTCCTTAAGCGGGGCGTCTAGATAGCCGGCTTGCCGCAGGATGCGCGCCGTAAGGCGCACCTCGTCGGGCAGGGCCGCCAAGTCGTCTTCTGGAAGGGGCCTTCCCATGCCTTCCAGATTATCAAAGGCACCTTCCTCTTGGGCCTCGGCTATCTTCCTCTCGGCAATGAGAGCTATTATATTTAATTCATCTTTATCCATAGGGCACCTTTTGTAATAGGCTCTTATGTCCATCTTATCCCACCTGGGGCCCTTTTGCCAAAAAAGCGGGCAAAGTGTTACTATATGCGCGTGCTGCAATTATCCGATAGGTGAGGTATTTTTTTGAAATTTGTGGACCAGGCCAAGATCTATGCCCGTTCCGGCAATGGTGGGGCCGGCTGCGTTAGCTTCCGGAGGGAGAAATATATCCCCAAAGGGGGACCAGACGGGGGGGACGGAGGCAAGGGCGGAGACATCATTTTCATCGCCTCCAGCCAGAAGAACACCCTCTTAAAGTTCCACTATAACCAGCACTTTACCGCTAAAAACGGCTCTCCTGGCCGGGGCCGCAACCAGACGGGGCCCAGCGGCCCGGACCTCTATGTAAGCGTCCCTGCCGGAACCCTCATTAAAGACGCTGAAACAGAGGCTCTTTTGGCCGATTTAGACGCCCCGGGGGCCACCTTTACCCTCCTCAAAGGGGGAAGGGGCGGCCAAGGCAATGCCAGATTCAAGAGTTCCACAATGAGGACCCCCCGCTTTGCCCAACCGGGCGAGGAGGGCGAGGCCAAGAGGTTACTTTTAGAACTGCGGCTACTGGCAGATGCTGCCCTGGTGGGCTACCCCAATGTAGGCAAATCCACCCTCATCTCCAGGCTCTCAGCTGCCAAGCCCAAGATAGCCGACTATGAGTTTACCACCCTTACCCCCAACCTGGGGGTGGTGGGACTAGGAGAAGACGACTCCTTTGTCCTGGCGGATATGCCAGGTCTTGTGGATGGGGCCTCAGAGGGCCTGGGCCTAGGTCACCAATTTTTAAGGCATATCAGCCGAACCAGAGTCCTTATCCATATTCTGGACCCTGTGCGCATGGATTTAAAGAAACCAACAAAAGATCTCGATGAGATAATTAAAGAGCTCAATAGCTACGACCCCCTACTTTTAAAAAAACCCAAGCTCATAGCCTTGGGAAAGATGGATTTAGAAGAAGGTCCTATAGCCTTGGCGGCTTTCCGCAAGGCCGCGCCCAGGGTAAAGATCTACCCCTTTTCCTCCATTACAGGGGAAGGACTGGAAGACCTGAAATGGGCCATGTGGGAAAAGGTCCGCAGGTAGGGCTTTTTCCTTAAACGCAATTTATTGTGTTTTTTACCAATCTTTCCCTCGAGCTGTTGATTTTTAGCAAAAAATTTGCTATATTCTTTCCAAAGCTCGGGGGAAAATGCACTTTCCCATTAAATTCTGGATAGTCTTTGCAGGGTAAATCTTGGCTTTTACACTTTACATAAAAAAACAGCCAATTTTCACTTTTTTTTACTTTTTTTAAGTAATTGACCTATATATATTTTATTCCTTTTTATCCATGAAAGTTATTTCTATGCTAACTAGGTAATATTATCTAGTACCTATATATTTTTCCATTTTCTATTCATTTTTTCCCCCCTCTTCTTTCACAAAAATCCACTTTTGAAAGCATTCTAGCCTTTTGCCTTTTTCCATTTGGCACTCCCTCTTAGGAAAAGAGCATGGGTGAAGGCTTTTGGTCTTGAGCACAAAGAAGCTAGATTAATCTTTGTTTCCAGACTTAAAACCCCAAAATACCATGAAACACATTTTGATAGTTGACGACAATCTTACAAACCTCGAACAGATTAGCATCCAAATCGAGGACGACTATGATATTTCCTTGGCCAAATCAGGGAGCCAGGCCCTGGTCATCTGTGGGAAAGCTGAGCCCGACCTTATCCTCTTGGACATAGAGATGCCCGATATGGACGGCTTTGCCACCCTGGAGAAACTGCGGCAAAACCCCTCCCTGCGCTCCATTCCAGTAATATTTTTGACTGCCAGCAACGACCCCAAGACCGAGGTGCGGGCCATTAAAGCCGGGGCTGCAGATTTTATCTCTAAACCTGTGGAAAGGGAGATCCTCCTCCACAGGATGGAAACTCACTTAGCCTTAAGTGATGCCAACAAGAACGTGGACAATAAGGTAAGAAAGCTAGAGGATTCAATTATTACCTCCTTTTCGGACCTTATTGAGCACCGCAACAACGCCTTTTTCGGGGGTTCCAGGCGCTCGGCAGGTTATGTAAGGTTATTAAGTGAAGAGCTTTTGGCCATGGATGCCTTTCCCAATCTCTTAAGTTCCAATGTGGTGGAGCATTTGACAAGAGCAGCGCCTTTTCACGACGTGGGAAAGATAGGCATCAGCGACATGATCCTCTTAAAACCCACACTTTTAAATGATGAAGAATTCTCTGTGATGAAAAATCACACTACAATAGGCGCCCAGATAGTCAAAAGGGTATTTAAGGACCTCCCCGCTACCCTGCCCTATAAAGATTACGCCATCAATATGGCCCTTTCCCACCATGAAAGATGGGACGGGAAGGGCTATCCCCATGCCCTGAAGGGGGAGGAAATCCCCATAGAGGCCCGCATCATGGCTGTGGCCGATGTCTTTGACGCCATGACAGACAACCGTTCCTATAAACAGCCCATAGGGCCCAACGAGGCCTTTAGGGTAATACTCTCAGGCAAGGGAACCATCTTCGATCCCGCCACCATCTTGGCCTTTGAAGCAATAAAGGAAAAAATGATTGCTCTGGCTACCCCAGAGGTCGAATAAGGTTGCCCCATGATTAATATGCTCTTAGCCCATACCCTGGAAGTCGACGACAAGGATCTAGCCTTAAGGGATATCCTCTTGCAACTCGATCTACCCCATTGCCAGAAAAACCACTCAGTGGGTATCATACACTGTACCCATCCCTTTATTGAGTCCGGCGTGGTCCAGGCTATCTGCGAAAGACTCCCATTTCCGGTTTTAGGGATAAACACCTTGTTGCATTCCTCTGCCTTAGGGCTAGTGGACAACATGCTCCTCACCATAACCGTCTTCACCAGTGACGACATCAAGTTCGCCACAGGCCTTTCCGCACCTTTAGAAGCTAAAGGAAATCTCAAGGCAAATATAGCTGACATCTACGTGGAGACGGAAAACCTCATGTCCAGCCGTCCGTCCCTGGGCCTGGTTTTCGGTCCCTCTCTGACCTACTGCGCCATGGGGGAGATCCTAGTGGAGGTCTTAAACGAGGTCTCCGACGGGGTGCCCTTTTTTGGGGCCCTGGCAGCCGATTACTCCACCTACATTCGCCACCCCAGGATAATCTACAATGGCAAGACCTATAACGACCGTTTAGGCATCATCCTCATGGAAGGCAAACTGTCACCACGTTTTTGTGTATACCCCGTCTCGGACAAAAAGACCATCCGCCAAAAGGCCATAGTTACAGATTCCGAGGGAAACCTCATCCGCAAGGTAAACGGCATGCCAGTGTTGGAATTTCTGGAATCTTTAGGCCTCTGCTGGGCAGGCCAGATCTCCGGTACCCACACCATACCCCTCTTTTTAGACCGCAACGACGGTCAGCCTCCTATTGTCCGGACCATCCAGAGCCAGACCCCGGACGGGGGCATCATCTTGTGTGGCAATGCCCCTGTGGACACAACCTTGGGTTTTGGGGCCATGGATATTAAACATATCCTAGAGTCCGTCCGCAGGGTATCTATCCTCATGAAACTCTTAAATCCAGACGTCTTTTACCTCTACTCCTGCATCTCCCGCAATATAGCCTTAGGCCTCAACTATACAGCCGAGATGGAGGCAGTACACCATGACTTAGAAGGTCTTGTGCCCTATCTCTTTTCCTACTCCAGCGGAGAGATCTGCCCCTTAATCCAAAAAGATGGCCGCTGGCACAATGAATTCCATAACATGTCCCTGGTAACTGCCAATTTTTAAGCCCTAAGGCATTTAATTTAGACCCTAGAACTAAACTAAGAGGGACAATCTTTCTTTGCTTAGCTGACTTTTGGCTAATTCTTTAATTACTCTCTTTAATTTTCACCTGGCAACATGGTAAAATAAATCTCTCATTCTAACCACTTACGCCCTCTCTTAGGCGGGCAATTCTGCCGAAGCTATCTTAGCTCCCACAAGGTGCCTAATTGCCTAAAACTTCCAATCCTCCATTGAATCCCCGGGCCCCTACCCTGGAGGAATATCAGAACCTAGAGCTAGAACTGCGCCGACAAAGGCGGGAGACCAAGACCGTCATCAGGCAGTACACCTTTCTCCAGGAACTCATGCAGAGGACCAAGGCCGCCACTGCTGGCAATATGAACCTTTCGGCTGTGCTTTCCGCCGATAGGAGCACCCAGGAGATCTTTTTTAACCTCATCATGCAGAATAGCCAGAACATCATTCTGGTCTTTGACGGCCGCAATAGGCTCCTCTACTGCACAAATTATTTCCTCCACATAGCTGACCTGGCGCACTCTGGACTGGTCATAGGAAGAACTTTGCGGGAGATCTTTTTACGCTACATCCAAGAGCCGGATCTAACCAGCTTAGAGCAGATCTTCTTCCAGGCGGTGCACAATAAGCAGCTCATCAAATACTCAACCATTGTGCCCTTTCGTAAAAGCGATAGGCCCAGGACCTATTCCATCAACATAACTCCCCTCATGGACCCGGACGTGACTCTTTCCGGCACGCTTTTATTGTTCCATGACCAAACGGATATCCTCCAGGCCCGCCAGGCCGAAGAGGCCAACAGGGCCAAAAGCATCTTTCTGGCCAATATGTCCCATGAGATAAGGACCCCTTTAAATACCATCATGGGCCTATCGGATGTTGAGATGCAGAATAACCACTCGGAAAAGACTCAGAGCAACTTAGAGAAGATCTACTCAGCTGGAGCCAACCTCCTTTCCATCATCAATGATATCTTGGACATCTCCAAGGTGGAAAGCGGCAAATTCCAGCTCCTACCTGCCCCTTACGACTTTCCCAGCCTCATAAGTGACGCCATAAATTTAAACGCGCCCCGCATCTCCTCTAAGCCTATTTCCTTAGAATTGGATATAGACCCCGATATCCCCGTCACTATGAAGGGCGACGAGGTTAGGATCAAACAAATAATTAACAATATCCTCTCCAATGCCTTCAAGTACACCGACAGGGGTACCGTTCACCTCAAGGCCTCGTCTACTCCCACAGCGGATCCCAACACCTGTTTCATTACTTTTTCTGTAAGCGACACTGGACGGGGGATCCGCGCCAAGGATTTAGACCGTATCTTCGGAAACTATGTCCAGTTGGATCGCCGGGCCAACCGCTACATAGAAGGTACTGGACTGGGCCTTTCCATCACCAAGACCCTAGTGGAACTCATGAACGGCTCTATAAGTGTCCAGAGCGAGTTCGGCAAAGGCTCCATCTTCACCGCCTCAGTGCTCCAGGACATAGTGGACCCAAGCCCCATTGGGCAAAAGGTGGTGGATAACCTTAAGACTTTCCGCTTCATCGAGAAAAAACATATCCATTCCAAGACCATCTTGCGCACCTATATGCCCTACGGCAAGGTCTTATTGGTTGACGACGTGGTAACCAATCTGGACGTAGCCAAAGCCCTTTTGGAGCCCTACGGCCTTGTGACCCACTGTGCCACCAGCGGGGAAGAGGCCATAGGCCTCGTCCGCAGTGGCATCGTAAAATACGATATCATCTTCATGGACCAGATGATGCCCCGCATGGACGGAGTGGAGGCCACCAAGATAATCCGCACTGAAATAGGTACCGACTACTCCCGCAACGTGCCCATCATAGCCCTTACTGCCAATGCCCTGGTGGGTATAGAGGACATGTTTTTAAATAGCGGCTTTCAAGGATTCATCTCCAAACCTATAGACCTTATCCAGCTGGACAGCACCCTAAACAAGTGGATAAGGGACCGCCAAGACGAAGAGACCTTAGCCAGGGCAGAAGAGGAATACCATCAGCTGTTGCAGGCAAAAAAATTAGCCCAAAAGTCCTATGACAAGGTCTCCCCCTTGATGTCCCGCTACATCCCCGGGTTAAATATTGCCGAAGGGCTTTCCCGCTGCTCCAATAACGAGGATTTGTACCTGCCCCTTCTGGAGTCTTGGGCCAAGCATACCCGCCCTGTCCTGGAAGAGATCTCGGCCTTGGACAATATAGACATCCAGACCTATGCCATCAAGGTCCACGGCATCAAAGGCTCAGCCTTTGGCATCTGCGCCCAAAAGGTGGGGGAATTTGCCTCGGACCTGGAACACTCAGCCAAAAAAGGGGATTTGGAGTTTGTCCGCAAAGGCAACCAGGCCTTCATAGTGAGCGCCTATGCCTTGATTGCCGACATCCAGACCCTGTTAAATGATTTTAAGCCCAAAGACTCCCATGGGGATAAAGAGCTCCGAGCCTCTCCGGACAGGGAGACCTTAAAGAGCATCCTAGACAACTGTGCCTTATTTAAGACCAGCCAGATAAAAAAGGAAATCAAGAAGCTGGAGCGATTCAACTATGAAAACGACGGAGAACTTGTGGAATGGCTCAAAGACCAGGCCGATAACCTGGAATACGAGTCCATCCGCGAGAGGCTATTTAGCTTTCTTTCCGGAGCTTAAGCGTCTTTTTTATGTTGTTAAATTCTCTTTAAAAAGTGTAGGGGCTTATTGTAATTTACTTCTCTCGCTCTCATAATACTTAAGCAAAACTTATAATCCCTTTTAATACCAACTATATAGTGATGGAGGAAAATCATATTAAACTAAATATTGTAGCAATATTACCCATGCTGAATTCTTAAAGGCTTACAAATTTCTCATTACACTCTTTTTCATTTTAGTTTAAGCTTTTCTAACTGCTTTTCAAACTTTTTCTAAGTTTTTAGATTATCAAGGTTTTTTATATTTTTTACCTTTCAAATATTTTTGTTTTAATCTCTTTTCCAAACTCCTTTAGCTGAAAATGAAAGCATCTATTGCCGACTGAATATGAAACCTATAGTTTTGTCCAACAACCGTACCTGCATAGGTTGTAACAAATGCACCAGGGTCTGTCCGGTAGCCTTGGCCAACGTGGTTACCCAAGATTCCTCAGATGTCATCCGCGTAACAATCGATCAGACCAAATGCATAGCCTGCGGTGCCTGCATAAATGTCTGCAATCATGGCGCTAGGTCATATTGCGACGATCTGCGAAGTTTTTTAAAGGACCTTGAAGCCGGCAAAGAGATCTCCCTTATAGCTTCCCCCACAGTTAAGACAAATTTCCTCCAATGGCGAAAACTCTTTGCCTGGCTCAAAAGCTTAGGTGTTAAAGAGATCTATGACGGGGCCATAGGCATGGGGCTTTTCGCCTGGGCAAACGTCACCTATATCAAACGCTACAGGCCCTTTTCCTTTATAACCACCCACTGCCCGGTGGTTATCTCCTACTGCAAGACTTACCGTCCCGAGCTCTTTAATCGGCTTTCCCGCCTCTACGGGCCGATAACTTGCCTAGGTATCTACCTGAAGCAAAACCTTTCCCCTGGCCACGCCCTAGGGGCACTTTCGCCATGCATAGCAGCCACCAGGGAGTTTTCCCAAAACAATGTCATCAATTACAACATTACCTTCCAAAAACTCCATGAATATATCCAGAAAAATGGAATCGATCTAAATGCCTACTCTGAAGAGGACTTTAAGGAAGGGGCCGAGGCAGGGCAAAATGACTCTGTCCCCATCTATCCCACCTTGAAAGAGAACATAAGGTTCAATTTAGACTCCAATCTGAGGATAGATGCCGCCTCAGGCCGAGATATCTTCAGGCTCCTAGATGACTACGGCAAGATGGACGTTAGCCTACTGCCCCCTATCTTCGATGTCCTCTACTGCCGCAATGGTTGCGATTTGGGAACTGCAGCCAACCCTGACAACAACTATTTCCAGACCCATTCACTCTTAAACAACATTCGCCAAAATCTCTCTCTAAAGAGCTCAGAAGATTTCTGGGGAAGATTGTCTGCTGAATTTGATACGAACATGGATCTGGAAAAACTTTTACGCGATTACACTAGCGAGACCCTTCCTACGAGGCATATTACACAAGAAGAGCTGGAAAAAGCCTTTAAGCTTTTAGGCAAAAACATGGAAGAGACTCGCCATTTTGATTGCGGTTTCTGCGGTTCTACCACCTGCAGGGAGATGGCCCACAAGATAGCCCTAAAGACCAACATCCCTCTAAACTGCGTTACCAAGATGCGCCAGGTGACAGAAGATACCAACAAGAAGATAACGGCTTATATAGAGCTCATCCATAATATCAGCGAGTATCTTTTGAGCACTCTAGAAGAAGACTTTTCCGCCAGCATAGAGCATGCCTTAATGTCCATCTGCTATGCCATGGACGGGTCTTCCACCTCCCTGTGGAAAAACACCTACGACAAGGAAGAAAGGCCTCAATGCCACAGGCTCGTAAGCTTTCCGGGGATGCTTTTAAACCATCACTTCAATACAGTCACCATGGAAGACCCCCCTGGCTGGCTTGATAACCTGGTGGAAGGCAACAGCATCACCAAGACAAAATCCGATATGACACCAACCGAGCAGCAGAAGTTTTTAGGGTTCAATATCAATACCTTAGTCATATCACCTATCATTGCCCAGGGAGATTTCTGGGGATTTATCTCCCTTTTGAAGGAAGACGACACCAACTTAACCGAGCAGGATCTCTCAGTACTTTCCGTCTGCAGCAACATCCTGGCATCCTTCATCATTAAGAGCGATATTTTAAATGACTTCGATGAATTCGAAACCCCAGCCCTTTGAGCTTAGGGCCAAACTCCAGGCTTGACAAAAAAGGCAAAAAAAAGATAAGTTAAGATCTATTTTTATAAAATAAAAAGCTTTAGAGGAAATATTTATGACAAAGATAAAACAAGCCCTAGTAAGCGTATCCGACAAAAAAAATCTAGTGGAATTTGTTCACTTTTTAGCCGACGAGCTAGGTGTTCAAGTGTTATCCACTGGGGGCACTGCCCGGACCCTTACTGTAGCAGGGATAAAGGTCACTGAGGTGGCCAACTATACCCGTTCCCCCGAGCTCTTAGACGGACGCGTCAAGACCCTGCACCCCAAGGTCCACGCTGGGATCCTGTACCGCAGGGACGTGCCCACCCACTCCGGGGAGATGAAGACCATGGGCTGGGAGGGCATAGATATGGTGGTTGTGAACCTCTACCCCTTTGAAAGCGTCATCCAGAGGCACGACACCACCTTCGAAGAGGCCATCGAGAACATAGATATTGGCGGCCCCTGCCTCATGCGCGCTGCAGCCAAAAACCATGTCCACGTGGTGGTGGTCTCAGACCCCAATGACTATGACTGGGTCAGAGAGGAGCTTAAGGCCAATGACGGGGACCTCTCAGTGGTCTCGCGTCGCAAGCTGGCTCAAACGGCCTTTGCCAGGACCAGTAACTATGACGCCACAATAAGCCGCTATCTAATGGAGCGCCTATAAGCAAAGGCTTTAGGCCTTTGGCCTATCCCCTCTAAGAAGATGTTAGGCTATAGTCCTCTTGCAGCCCTTTGGGCCTAGCTCGGGATATAAAAAGATGATTATTCTAATTTGCTTCCAAGATTGCATTATAGTGAAATGTGCTATAAAGAGGTGACCCCATGTCACATCAGATTATAATCCCTAAGATTGCGCTTGAAGCTGCCAAAAGCCAGATAACTAACATGACGGACACACGAGAATTCAGAAGGCGCCTAATTATAATACTTGCTGCTGATGGTAGATACAACGTGTCCGAGATAGCCAACTTATTACAAATAGGACCAAGGACAGTCTTTGACGCCATCAAGAAGGTTTCTGAACCAGATGAACGTACTAGCAAGGAATGGGGAGGATACAGAGTATCGTATTTGACTCAGAAGGAAGAAGAAGCTTTCCTTTCTGACTTCGAAGAAAAAGCCCTTCTTGGAACGATTCTCTCGGTCCCGGAATTACACAAGGCATTCATGGGAAAAATAGGCAAAACCGTATCTGTTTCTACCATATATAGATTGCTCCACCGTCACGGGTGGAGAAAGGTAAAGACAGACACACGACATCCTAAGGCTGACACAAACAAACAGGAGCAATTCAAAAAAAAACACTCAAAATTCAAATGGATTAGAGTTGTTTAAAAAACTTCCTATTTTGCTAACTTTCCAAGATGAAGCCAGATTCGGAAGGCTCTCTGATCCAAGAGCATGTTGGGCTCCATCTCCATGCAGGCCAAAAGTACAGTCAGCCTTAATCAGAAAATATGAGTATGTATTTAGAACGGTACCTCCACAGACAGGTCAGCTGGATCTTATGGTTGCCCCTAGCATGAAGACTGAAAATATGTCCAAGTTTTTAAAACAAGTAAGCCGAGGGCATAAAGATAATTTCGTCATCATGGTTGTGGACGGAGCTTAAAGTCATAAGTCCAAAGATCTGATTATCCCAGATAATTGCAGTCTGATAGTCTTAACTCCATATTCACCTGAACTTAACCCAGCTGAAAGGCTGTGGAACAAGATACGCAGAGTTTACCTTGCCAATCAATTCTTTAATCATGAGATGAAGCCATGGATCAGTGCGTGTTAGGACTTAAAGAAGTGAAGAGGAACAAAGAAAGTTTAACATGTTGGCCATGGATTAATGCAATCTTGAACGCATTTTAGAATTAGAAGCCACATAAGCTTAAAAATAGCTTAAAAGAGGCCTTCAATTGAAAATTTTAACTTGTTAAAATCCCCAAGATAATATCTTTAAAATCTTTTGCCAGTATCTTTTTCTAGGGATTTTATCTTGCTGCACTATTTACGGGCAAAAAAAATTTTCTTGTTGTATTTTAAAAAGCCATCTTTAGAGATGTGAATTAAAAATAAATTACATCCCCGCCAGGTGGATCTCCCTTCCAGCGGAAAGGGTGCGGGTCTTCCAGGAGATCTTCTCCTCCAAGCTCCTCACCTCAGAAAGGTCAAAGGATAAGAGCCAACCCTCCAGGACCCCTAGTTTATCCATAAAGGCCGATATCTCGTCCACCTGATTTAAGTATTCCGTAGAGAGCGCCAGTTGCACGGGATAGCTTTTTCCCCTGTAATTAATAGTTAAAATGACGCTTTCACTTTTAATAGCGATCCTGTGATAAATGGAAACCTCGTTTTCCAGAGCTGCCCCCAAAAAGACCTGAAAGGCCAGGCGGGTGAGGGGTCCGGGGATCTCCCTAAATGGGTTGAGCCAGATATCGGCCCATTTGCGCCAATATTTCTGGAATTCCTGGACAAGGGAACTCATTAACAGGACCCCGTCTTCCGTAAAGCTCCCCTTAAGGGACCTGGGAAGGACTATGTGCTCGGTTAGGACCCTAAGCATCAGCTCCTTATAAAGCTTGCAGGCCGGCCGCAGATAGTCATCGGCATCAACACTAAGAAGGCCCAGCTCCAAAGCCATTACCGCACCCTCATCAAAGAGGGGCCTTTTTAGGTGTGCCCCTGTGAGTACCTCTCCCACAATCTTCTGCACCTGTGGTTCTTTCAGGGAATTTAAAAGATGGCGAAAATGGGAAGGCCTCTCTTTTAACAGGCTTTGGGCCGCCTCATCTATAACCTGTGCGCTTATTGGTTTTTTAAGCTCCCCGTGGAGGGTAAAGTCTATAGCCTGGCTAATAACAGCATTTACTAACCAGGGTTGCCCCTCTGTCCAGTCCCATACCCTAAGTTTGGCAGCGTCTTCTATTGGCTGACCTGTGGCCACATTGTGCTCGTCATAGAGCTTTCCAATATCTGCAAAGGAAAAATTGCAAAGCCTCAATTCCCTAGCCAGGGAAAAAGAGGACTTGGCCTTTAGCTCCCTGGCGCATAAAAAGCCTAGGCAATGGGGAAAGGGAATTGATTGCCTTACCCCCGCTTGAATCTCTTCTAAAAAGCTGCCCTGGAGGCTTGAAGAAAGACTATCAACGCCGTCTAAGAGGAGGACTAGGGGTCTATCCAGGCTCCCGGCTAGTTTTTCCAAAAGCCCCCTTAGAGCCTTGGGGGATTTTTTGGGCTTTTCCAGACGGACTGAGCGCAGGAGCTGGCACCTATCCTGCTTTAAAGAGTCACAGATAAGCTCCCAAAAGAAGACTGTAGCAACATGGGGTTCTAATATTTCTCCCATCTCCCTTAAGTCTAAATAGAGGGCATAGAAGCGGCCGTCTTGCCGGATCTCCCGTACCAGTTCCCTAGCCAGGGTTCCTTTCCCCGAATCCACAGGCCCATAGAGGACAAAATAGACTCCGTCTTCCACCAACTGCCGCAAAAGGGGCACCCTGTCCACAGAGGGTACCAGATAATGGCGTCTGGGATCGCCCGGGCCGCCGGTATTGAAAAATTTCTGATTAAAAGCCGCCATCAGTGCCAAATAGCCCCCAAAATGACCCTAAAAAGGTAGGCATAAAATAAGAAGCCTTAGAAGAAAAGTTTTAAAATCTTCTTTAATTATACAAAACTTTAGTGGAAATGGCAATGAATTTCCCTATTTTTCCATTTTAGTGGATCTTTTTTCATAGGCCAGCCCTAAACAGTGCAAAGGCTAACTGGTGGCCCTAAAGCTACTAAAAGAGCCGCTTACGCTTAATACTAACCTTACCTTAGAGCCTCAAAAGCTTGCAAAAGCCTATGTTGCGTTTCCTTAGAGCCTATTGGCCAAAGGCATCCAAAAAACTTTTAGGCTAGTTATTTAAGTACCTGTGCTAGAAAGCTCTATCTTTTCTAGATCAAAAGCATCATAGGCTAAGTTATTTTAATAGCTTAGAAATATAGGGCCTTTATTTTTAAAGAGCCCAAAATTATTAATATCTTACCCCATCCCCTTTTATGACTATAGTCCCCAAGTCCTTAAGTAGACTAGAGCCTTTCACATTTCTAGGCCCATAACATTATTACACATCGCTTAAACTCTAAGCTTTTCATTAGCTTTAAATCAAGACCTATAAAAGTAATTTAGGAAAGACAAATTGACGAAATTTTTACATTCTCACAACAGAAAACTTAAAACCTCCAATTATCATGTCTATTAACCAGCCTAAACCCTCGTATCTTTTGGCAAAAACCAATCATAAAAAAGGAGATATTAGTGATCCATATCCAAAACCTCAATAAGACCTTTACAGGAACCAAAGCCCTATCAGAACTCTCAATGTCAGTAGCCAAGGGAGAGATGGTAGCCCTAATAGGCGCCTCCGGGTCTGGAAAGTCCACCCTCATCCGCCATATGGCAGGACTAGTGGAAGGGGACAAGAGCTCCGGAAGCCTAAGGGTAGGCGGAGAGCTCATCCAGGAAAGCGGAATAATCTCAGCGAAAATTCGTCACATAAGGCGTGGCATAGGGGTGGTCTTCCAGGGCTTCAACCTGGTGGGCCGCTTAAACGTCGAAACCAATGTCATGCTAGGGGCCCTAGCCCGCGCTCCCCTATGGCGCTCTATTATAGCCAAGTTCGGCAAAGTGGAACTACAATTGGCCTTGGAAGCCATGGAAAGGGTGGGCATCCTAGAGACCAAAGGAAGGCGCGCCTCCACCCTCTCTGGAGGTCAGAGGCAGAGGGCCGCCATAGCCAGGGCCCTGGTCCAGAAGGCCTTAATAATCCTGGCCGACGAGCCCATAGCCTCTTTGGATCCCACAAGTTCCCATAGGGTCA
Organism: Deltaproteobacteria bacterium; assembly: GCA_031279515.1. Classification (GTDB taxonomy): domain Bacteria; phylum Desulfobacterota; class Desulfarculia; order Adiutricales; family Adiutricaceae; genus JAITII01. The sequence goes on along the minus strand of JAITII010000113.1, from coordinate 20,685 downwards.
TGGAGATCCTCCAGACCTTGAACCGCGAAAGCGGCTTAACTGTAGTGGTGAGCCTGCACCAGGTGGAATACGCCAAGAAGTACTGCACCAGGGCCATTGCCTTAAATGCCGGCAAGATCTGCTACGACGGGCCCAGCAAAGGCCTTAGCTTAGAGCTCATGAAGGATATCTACGGTGGGGACCTGGAAGACTTCCAGGACAAGCCCGAAGAGCCCTTAGGCCTCCAAGCCAGGCGCCTTAGCCATTTACCGCCCTCCCTCTGGGGAGGCGATAGCCCCAGTTCTTTAAGCTAAAACTCCTCTTTTTTTGTACCTTCCATCAAAGTAATAATTCCCGAAAATCTTCGAAAAAGCTGGCGAAAAACCAGAGAGTATCTAACTAACAAAACTGTTAAGGTGAAAGCATGCCTTTTTTAAAATTTTTTCACTGCGTCTTAGCCCTTGCGGTATTCACGCTTATTCTAAGCCTAGCTCCCGGAGCCAAAGCCCAAACGGAACTTAACTTCGGCATCATCTCCACCGAGTCCTCCCAGAACCTCCGTCCCGTTTGGGAACCCTTCTTAGAAGACATGGCCAAGGAGACGGGCTACAAGATTAACGCATATTTCGCCACCGACTATGCCGGTATCATAGAGGGCATGCGCTTTAACAAGGTGCAGCTGGCCTGGTATGGTAACAAGTCCGCCATGGAGGCAGTGGACCGGGCCGATGGCGAGGTCTTCATGCAGACCGTAAATGCGGATGGCACCGCTGGGTATTACTCCCATCTTATAGTCAATTCCGCAAGCCCGATAAATAACTTAGATGATCTCTGGAGAGACGCAGCCAATCTCTCCTTTGCCAATGGGGACCCCAACTCCACCTCGGGCTTTCTAGTGCCAGGCTACTATGTCTTTGCAGTGAACGGCAAAGACCCCAAGACTACATTTAAAAGGATCATCATAGGCAGCCACGAGGCCAATGCCCTGTCCGTTGCCTCAGGACAGGTGGACGTTGCAACCTGTAACAGTGAAGCCATAGAACGCCTCAAAGTAACCTATCCCGATAGGGTAAAAGATATTAAGATCATCTGGACTAGCCCCATAATCCCCTCCGATCCCCTGGTGCGACGCGTGGATCTAGATCCCAACATCAAAAAGACCATAGATGATTTCCTGTTAGCCTACGGCCAGAGGGGCGTACAAAGGGAATTGGACATCTTAAACGCCCTCCAGTGGAAAGGCTTTAAAAGGTCCGATAACAACCAACTCATACCCATCCGTCAGCTTGAGCTCTTTAAGGAAAAGACTACCTTAGAGAACGCAGCTACAGGCTCCGATGCTGACAAAAAGCGTCTAGCTGAAATCGACCAAGAATTAGCCGCACTGGGAAAGTAAGGTTATATCGTGGAAAGCTTGAGTATGGGAAAAAACATAGCTATTGAGGGAGAGAAAAAGAGCAAATGGAAGCTTACTTGGACCATAATCCAGATCTGTCTCTTACTAGCCTTTTTATGTTGGTCCTGGGTAGGCGCCGAGATAAAGCCCTTGGATCTGGTGCATGACGCCGGAAACATGGTCATCCTCATAAAGGACTTTTTCCCTCCAGACTTTAGGGATCTTACCTACTACCTAAAGGAGATGCTCATAACCCTCCATATAGCCCTGTGGGGGACCATCTTTGCTGTCATCTGCTCTGTCCCACTGGGGATTATGAGTTCTGAAAACGTGGTCCCCGCCTGGGTCTATCAGCCTACCCGTAGGCTCATGGACGCCTTTAGGGCTATAAACGAGATGGTCTTTGCCATGCTCTTCGTGGTAACCGTGGGACTGGGCGCCTTTGCTGGGGTCCTGGCCCTGTGGATCCACACTACAGGGGTCTTGGCCAAGCTCTTTTCAGAAGCTGTGGAAGCGGTTGATCCCGGCCCGGTGGAAGGAATTCGTTCCACCGGGGCGGGCTTTATCGCCGAGGTCTGGTACGGGATAATCCCCCAGGTCTTTCCACTCTGGATCTCCTTTACCCTCTACCGCTTTGAATCCAATGTGCGCTCAGCTACAGTCGTCGGCATGGTGGGCGCCGGAGGCATAGGCGTTGTCCTCTGGGAGCTCATCCGGGGCTTTATGTTCCAAAAGACCTGCACGGTTATGCTGGTCATCATAGTAGCTGTGAGCGCCTTTGATCTCCTATCCCAATATCTGCGCAAAAAGGTTATCTAGTGACTAACCGTTTGGCCGTATATTACCTGCCTCATAAAAATAGCCCCCTCTGGTCCTTTGGCACCAGGGTCTTGGGCTATTCAATAAGAAACGGTGCCGCGAGAAGCTATCTCGATATACCGCTATGTTCCCACAAAGAGATGGCCGAAAACACCAAAAAAGCCGCCCACTACGGTTTTCATGCAACTATGCTGGCACCCTTTAGAACTGACCAAAGCGAGGCCACGGCGGCAGAGCTCTTAGATGAAATTTTAAGTAAAGAGCCTTCCATCCAGATGCCCCCTTTGGAAATAGTACTGATGCACGATTATTTTCCTGCCTTAGCCCCCCTTATGATGCCATACAGGCTATCTGAGCTGGAAAGAAACCTGGTCTTAGGAATGCGGGAGCTAGCGCTCCCGCCTTCCTTTGAGGAGAGAAAAAAACGCGAGCCCCTTACCCCTAGACAGAGAAGGTACTGCAAAAAGCTTGGCTACCCCTTTGTCCTAGAGGAGTTCTACTTTCATATGACCCTAGGCGACGGCCCGAATGCCCGTTTTTTTAATTCGCTTTCTATTAGCCTTGGCGAGGAACTAAAGGCGCCCTTTGTCTTAGATAGCTTATGCCTGTGTAGGGAAGAAAATGGGCAACCCTTTGTTCTTGTGAAAGAATTTTTCTTAGGCGAATCCAAGAAGAATTACGCCTAAATAAAATAAATCTTACTATTAGGATTACAAGGGTTTTAAAAACAAAATTGGGATTAAATTACATGGACGAGATAGTAGCCAGAAGACGGCGCATGGAGATCCTCTCACTTTCCCCAACCGGGGAACTGGAAAGGATCTTTAATATTTTTAAGCTCGAAAAAGATCCCCTCGTTCTGCGCGCTCCAGAAAGCGGACTCATTATGGCCAGGGGAAGAATAGCAGGTACTGGCAGCCCCTTTAACCTAGGCGAGCTCTTTTTAAGTCGCACAGCTGTATCCATCTTGGGCTTTGTGGGCTATGGCTACTGCCTGTGCCAAAGTCCATATCACGCCTATCTAGCAGCTTGCCTAGACTCCTTGGCCCAGAACCCAAGTTATGCCGAGCTCGTGGAAAAAGAGCTCTCTTTATTGCAGCTTGCAAGGGAAAAAGAAATAGAAAAAGAAAGCCGCAAGACAGACAAAACCAAGGTGGAATTTTTTACCCTTGTGCGGGGGGATGACTAATGCCGGCAATAATAAAAGATCTAGCCTTTGCCTCCACCTTTAAGGACTACCCCTATGACTCCCAAAAGGTCATAAGGGTCCTTTTGGAAGCCCAAGCCAGGCCTGCAACTTTAATGGAGATGGACTTTAGGGGACTTTTTACCACGCCCCCTCCAATAGATCCAGCCCTAGCTGCCATCATCTTAACCTTGTGTGACTTTAGCACAAGCCTTTATCTATCACCTTCTTTTAGCCATTTGGCCAAATACTTTGCCTTTCACGCAGGGGTAAAGTTACAAGAGTGCCGTGATGCCGACTTTATCCTAGTAGGCGATATTAAAGAAATTTCTGACTTAAGTTTATTTAAATGGGGAACCGAGTGCGCCCCGGAAGATTCCGCAACCCTTGTGATTCAATTGAATTTTGCTTCCAAGGGACCAAAGCTAAGGGCCAGGGGCCCGGGCATTAAAGAGAGCTTATTTTTAAATTTCCTTCCCCTTTCGCCCTCCTTTCTAGAGGAAAGAAATGCTATGACCTCCAGCTTTCCCCGGGGGCTGGATATATTTTTCGCAGGAGGACAAAGCCTTTGCGCCTTGCCTAGGACTACTATCTTAGAGCCTTTTTGAAAACTAAAGGAATAAATCATGTACGTAGCAGTTAAAGGTGGCGCCCGGGCCATAGCCGAGGCACACAAGCTCTTAGAGGAAAAAAAGAGAGGGGATATGAGCGTGCCCCTCATCACCTTGGAGCAGATAAAAGAGCAGATGCATTTAGCCGTATCCAGGGTCATGGCGGAAGGGTCCCTGTATGCCCCGGATCTGGCGGCCCTGGCTATCCAAAAGGCCTGGGGGGACCTGGTGGAGGCCATATTTCTCCTAAGGGCTGCTAGGACCTCCTACCAGTCCTTTGGGTATTCTGAGCCCGTAGATACTGCCTCCATGCGGGTCACAAGGAGGATCTCAGCTACCTGGAAAGACCTTCCAGGGGGACAAATATTAGGTGCCACCTTTGACTATACCCATCGCCTTTTAGAGGACTCCCAGGACTCTGACGAACAAAGCCAAGAAACCAGCCTCGCCCCTTCCCTAGAAGCCAGGGCGGCTACTTTTGGTCTTCCCAAAGAAAAAGATAGCTTTTCCAAGGTCTTTAAGGCTGCCCGCATCCTGGAAGAGGAAGGCATCTTGGAAGTGGAAAGAGATACCCAGAGCCAACCTTGCGACCTCACAATGGAGCCTTTAAGCTTTCCCGCTGGAAGAGACCTAAGGCTCCAAAACCTAGCCAGAGGGGACGAAGGCTTTGTCTTGGCCCTGGCCTATTCCACCCAGAGGGGCTTTGGGTCCACACATCCCTTTGTAACAGAGCTACGGGTAGGTTACGCGAAGGTAGAATTTACTCCCCCGGAGCTGGGCTTTCCTATCTGCATAGGAGAGATTGAGCTTACGGAATGCGAAACAGTAAATCATTTCGTAGGCCAGGAAAATCCCCGTTTCACAAGGGGGTACGGACTCTGCTTTGGTAATAACGAGAGAAAGGCCATCTCCATGGCTATGGTGGAACGGGCATTGCGCTCTGAGCTGGGGGAACTAAAAAAGGGGCCGGCTCAAGATGAGGAATTTGTCTTAGCCCACTCCGATAACGTGGAGGCCGCTGGTTTCGTAAGCCACGTCAAGCTGCCCCACTATGTAGACTTTCAATCAGAATTGTCCCTTTTGCGAGATATCCGCAAAAAAGAAAGGGACCTAAAGTTAGCCGCCCCCGATATAGAAGAAAAAAATGATAAGCCCTCGGCACCTTTTGCCGAGAAGGGCTAAGGGCAAAAAGAAAGGCTAACGATTTTTAGCCAACAAGGAGAAAGGGAATTTGAAGATAACCCAAGCTAAGGGTTTTGCCTTCCTAGGGGAGGATACCAAGAGAAGGGTAAGAAGGGCCCTATTAAAAGCCATAGCCATACCTGGCTACCAGGTTCCCTTCCCAGGAAGGGAAATGCCCATGCCCTACGGCTGGGGAACAGGTGGCATCCAGGTAACAGCTTCCATAATAGGACCAGACGATACCTTGAAGGTCATAGACCAGGGGGCTGATGACACCACCAATGCCGTCTCTATCCGCAGTTTTTTTAAAAAAACAGCCGGGGTTAAGGTGACTGAAAGCACTAGAGAGGCCACCATCATCCAAACTAGGCACCGCATCCCAGAGACCCCATTACGGGAAGGGCAAATAATGGTTTACCAGGTGCCAATACCTGAACCCTTGCGCTTTATAGAGCCTCGCAGCGAAGAAACTAAGATGCTCCACGGCCTCAATGAATACGGCCTGGTGCATCTAAAGCTCTACGAGGATATCGTAAAGCACGGACAAATAGCCCAGAGCTACGATTATCCGGTAATGACTGGAAGGCGCTACGCCATGAGCCCTTCTCCTATACCCCGCTTCGATAATCCCAAGTTGCACATGTCTTCTGGGCTCCATCTTTTTGGTGCAGGCAGGGAAAAAAGGATCTATGCAGTTCCGCCCTATTGCCCGGTTGTAAGCTTCGACTTTGAAGACTATCCCTTTAAGGTCCAGAGCTGGGAAAACACGTGCGCCATCTGCGGGTCAGCAAATTCCTACTTAGATGAGGTGGTGATAGATGACAAGGGCACCAAGCTCTTTGTCTGCTCCGACTCGGATCACTGCCAACAATGCCTCAAAGAAAGGGAGGGATTAAAATGTGTGATCCAATCCTAAAAGCCGCGCATCTTTCCAAGAGCTACGGGAAGGTAAGGGCCTTGGAAGATGTATCCTTTGAGCTCTTTAGCTCCGAGGTCCTCTCAATTGTTGGGGAATCAGGGAGCGGCAAAAGTACCTTACTTAAGCTCTTATCTGGCATCATAGAACCAGATTGCGGGCGCGTCACATATAGGGACAAAACAGGGACTCTTCTTTCCATCTTTGATATCCCAGATAGCCTGAAAAGAAAGCTCTTAAGAACAGAATTAGGTTTTGTCTGGCAGGACCCCAAAGAGGGTTTGCGTCTCAAGATCTCAGCTGGAGGAAACATCGCAGAAAGACTTTTAGCCGGCGGACTTAGATCCTTCGGAGAGGCAAGGGCTAAAAGTATCTGGTGGCTAAACAGAGTTGAGCTCCCAGTCTCAAGGCTGGACAACACCCCTGAGGAATATTCCGGCGGCATGCGGGCAAGATTGCAGCTGGCCAAAAATCTTGCCACTAATCCCAGAGTCCTCTTTTTAGATGAACCCACTGCTGGCCTGGACGTTTCCGTCCAGGCCAGGATCTTGGATCTTATCAGGGGACTCTCCAGTGAATTTGGGCTGGCGGTGGTCTTGGTCACCCACGATCTTATGGTGGCAAGGCTCTTGTCCCAAAGGATTCTGGTCATGAAAGACGGCCTCGTTATTGAAGCGGGCTTAACTGACCAGGTCTTAGACGATCCCATAGAGCCCTACACACAGCTTTTAGTATCTTCTATCTTGGGAGAGGCCTAAAGGAAAATGGAAGCTAACACGGAAAATACTGCCATAGCCTTCAAAGACATCTGCAAGACCTTTACCTTGCATAACCTTAAGGCACAAATAAAGGCCTTGAGCGGGGAAAGCTATACCCTTTCTTTTGGCCAATGCCTGGCCATAAACGGGCCCTCTGGGATAGGAAAGTCCACCCTTTTACGTTGCCTGTATGGGAACTATCTGGTGAGCTCCGGTGAGATAAAGATAAATCATAGGGGGAAGATGGTGGATCTAGTTAGAGCCTCCCAAAGGGAGATCTTAGAAATAAGGACCCATACCATCTCCTATGTGAGCCAATTTTTAAGGGTCATACCCAGGGTGAGCGCCCTGGACATAGTGGCAGCCCCCATAATCGAAAAGGGCTTAGATAAAGAGACAGCCTTAGAAAGGGCAAGGGAATATCTTTTAAAGCTCAATATCCAGGAGCGCCTCCACAAGCTTCCTCCCATGACCTTTTCCGGGGGCGAAAGACAGAGGGTGAACATTGCCAGAGGTCTTGCCCGCTTAAGTCCTATCCTCCTTTTAGATGAGCCCTGTGCCTCTTTGGACTTTCCCAACCGGCAGGTGGCAATGGAACTTTTCTTGAATGCCAAGGCGCAAGGGGTGGCCATAGTGGGGATCTTCCACGACGCGGAAGCCCGCGAGAGCGTGGCAGATGTTACTTGCAACCTACAGGCCCCCAAGGCCTAAAAGAAGAAGACGACAATACAATAGGTGATAAAGATGGCCTGGATACACGCCAGAGCAAAAAACTACAATACCAAACCCATTGTTACCCTCTCAGACGGACTTTTTTTAACCCCCAATGGATTAATTAAGGGCTCATTAATAATCCAAGACGGTACTATCCTGGAGCTGGTAAGGGACATTACCCGCTCTGGCGAAGACCTGGAAGGCGATCTTATATTGCCTGGATTTGTAGAGCTTCATACAGACAACCTGGAAAAAAACATCATGCCTAGGCCAGGCATTTTCTGGTCCGATCCCTTAGCTTCCTTAGAAGCCCACGACGCGCAGCTGATAAGTGCTGGGATAACTACGGTCTTTGACTCCATCTGCGTAGGAGAGCCCATAGACAAGGGCAGGGCTGTGATGCTCGGCTTGTCTTTGAAAGCCATAAGAGAGGGTAAAAAATCTCTAAGGGCGGATCATCTGGTACACCTCCGCTGCGAAATTAGCGATCCAGCCATGGGCGAGCTCTTAGACCAGGCCCTAAGCCTTACGGAAGTTCAACTAATCTCCATCATGGACCATACCCCTGGCCAGAGACAATGGCGGCAGCCCGAAGATTGGCTCATCTACCACCAGGCCAAGATGCCCCCAGACGAGCTCATGAGAGTCTCCAAAGCCCTTAAAGAGGCAAGGGACAGCTGTGCCGAAGAAAATACCCGCAAAGTAGCCTCCTATGCCAGAAAAAAAGGAATACCCCTTATAACTCACGATGACACGGAGCAGTGTCATATTGATGATGCTGTATCACTAGGTGCTAGGATCTCAGAGTTTCCCACCACCTTAGCTGCCGCGAAAGGTGCCTACGATGCTGGACTCTACACGGTTATGGGGACCCCCAACCTGGTCCGGGGCAAATCCCATTCCGGCAATGTTACCGCTGCAGAGGTAGCAGATGCGGGACTTCTCACTTGCCTATCTTCGGACTACGTGCCCATAAGCCTCCTCCATGGAGCCTACATGCTTTTTAAAAGCCACGGCTTTTCCTTGAAAGAGGCAATAGACACCATAAGCCTAAATCCTAGTAAAGCTGCCAATCTTACCAACAGGGGCTCCATTAGTCCTGGCCTTAGAGCCGATCTTGTACGCATCAGAGAAATTGACGGCAGACCCAGAATAATGGCAGTCTGGGTCAAGGGAGAGCGGGTCTTTTAGCACCTAGCCAGCGGGTAAAAAATGACCCCTACTTTGGTATATGTCATGGGTCCTTCGGGAGCCGGCAAAGACACCTTGATAGAAAGAGCTTTGGCGCTTTCTCCATTTGCTTGCGTAGCCAGACGCTATGTCACCCGCAAGGCTAAAAGCAAGCTAGATTGCCCCTTAAGCCTTGAAGAATTCAGTGCCATAAGACAAAGGGGCAGCTTTCTCTTCAACTGGGATAGCCACGGGTTTTCCTATGGCATAAAACGCGAAGACGAAGAAAATACCCCACCGGGTAAGGTGTTAATCATAAACGGTTCACGGGAGTATCTGCAAAAAGCCCTGGAGATCCGCTCTTGTCTTGTCCCTATTCTAGTGGAAGCTAGACTTGAGATTTTAAAAGAGAGGCTTATAAAAAGAGGCCGCGAACTACCGGAACAGATAGAAAAACGTCTGGCACGTGCGGAGGAAAAGCTGGCAGTACCCAGGGGCATATGCATTAACATACTGGATAACTCAGGAGACCTAAAGGAGTCAGCCAATAAGTTTTGTCAAATACTAAAAAACATAATAGACAGCTAAATAGATAACTAAATAGACTCTTAAATAGTCACCCATTTAAACATAAAGCTCTAAAGAAACAAATAGGCCATGGTAAAAGACCAAATAGAAAATCTTTAGCTTTTAGGCCATAAACTATCCGCAACAGAAAAGACCTCCTGTAAAGTTCTTCTTGAACTACCGGAGGTTTTTATTTTTAAAGGGCTTAATTTAGACAAAGGTATTTTAATGGGGTGTGCTTAGCTATGGAAGGTTTATGCCAACTAATAACACCATTATAAAATGTCTTGACAGGTAACAAATTTTATCGATAATCATAATAGATGACGACATAAAAAGCCTCTAAAATTCCAGATAAAAAATGATATGGATATTTAGTAGTAATATAATGCAACATCGGCACTATATAGTATGAAGATTCATATTTCTGCTTATACAGGTCCTTTTTACGTTGTGATCATAAAAGTAAAATTTGTAAAAATCCTCTTTTTATCTTCCCAGCAAAAAGATAATCTATAATTTAGATAAAACATCAAAATTTTATCTAATCACATACAAAATGTTGATCTATTGGTCAATATTTAGATTTATTAATAGCTGTAGAACATAAAAACTTATTACTTTAGAAATCTTTTATAAAAATATTTTAACAGTTTCTCAAATGAAGTTTTGACGCCTTGAAGATGGAGCTGAACCCAGGCCTTAAAAGAGGATTTAAACCAAGTTTTTATTTATCTTCTAAAGAGAAAGGTATAAAAAATGGCAGAGGATTTCAGAAGCCCAGCTGTATTACCAAAAGGGTCTACGGTATCTAACTATTTAATCGATAGCGTTTTTACCAGGTCAATAGCCGAGACAGTCTATCTAGCAAACCAGACAAATGCAGACGGACAAGTTTTCTTAGTTGAATATCTCCCTGAAAGTATTTCCCAAAGGCTTGAAAGCGGCCAAATAGTACCTAGCGGCGAAAATGCCGCGGAATTTCAGGCTGGCCTCAATGCATTTCAAGATGACTGCAATAGCCAAAATCAAGGGACTTTTCACTCCGTTTCTCCTATTTTGGCATCTTTCAAGGATGAAAAAGACAATTACTACAAAGTAAGACCGCTCTTAAATGGAAAGACACTAAAAAATATCCTAGAAGAAAAAGCCAATGGCAAAATGACTGAAGAGGAAGTGGAGCCATGGCTTAAGCAATTACTTACAGTTATGGCGAAAAATTTTGCCGCCAATTTGAAGCACCATGACCTGAGCCTTGACAACATTTTACTGGGTCCAAACGCTACTCCATTAATTCTGGATTTGCGGTCCGCTAATGCCATTATCTCCAAAGTTGGCAATACCACAGACGATACCAATGAATATCTAGTATCAGAAGCTGATGCTTATTCCGTAACAAAATTAGTGTACCGCGTTATTACTGGAGCTGAACTACCAGATTTGTCCTCAGGCACAGTTTCTCTTGAAAAGGGTTTTACTCTTCCTGTGCCATATGGACTTTCGCGACTTCAAGGACAGTTGTCTCCTGGCTTATATAATGCCATACATGATTCCCTATTACAGCGTGACATCAATCGCATAAACGAGTTTTTCGCTCCCTTGGAAAAGCAGCCTACCGCTCAAGAGATAAAAACAGAATTAGTTGCCCCATCCTTACCTCTACAGGGCGAACAAGGGCAAGGGCCACCACAGCAGCAGTGGGATCCTTCCCAAGGGCAAGGAGCTCCGCAGCAACAGTGGGATCAGCAGCAGCCTCCGCAGCAACAGTGGGATCCATCCCAAGGGCAGTGGGCTCAGCAACCTCCGCAACAACAGTGGGATCCTTCCCAAGGGCAAGGGGCTCCGCAGCAGCAGTGGGATCAGCAGCCGCCTCCGCAGCAACAGTGGGATCCTTCCCAAGGGCAGTGGGCTCAGCAGCAGCCTCCGCAGCAGCAATGGGATCCTTCCCAAGGGCAAGGAGCGGGGCAGCAACAGTGGGCTCAGCAACCTCCGCAACAACAGTGGGATCCTTCCCAAGGGCAAGGAGCGGGGCAGCAGCAGTGGGATCCTTCCCAGCAGCAGTGGGCTCAGCAACAGCAAGGGGCTCAGCAGCAACCTCCGCAGCAGCAATGGGATCCTTCCCAAGGGCAACAAGGGGTTCAGCCTCAGCAACAGTGGGATCAGCAGCAGCCTCCGCAGCAGCAGTGGGATCCTTCCCAAGGACAGCAGTGGGGTCAGCAACAGGGAGCTGCCTTTACCCAAGCCCCAACACAGTCTCAAGGCAATGTAGCTGCAGATGGACCATTTTACTCCGCTTATTTACAGCCAAACTCAGAATCTTATGTCAAGAAATTTTCTAAAATACAAAATGGTCAATCATCATTTCTTGGATTTGGCGCATCACTTATAGGACTCTTTTGGTTGCCGTATAGAAAACTAATACTACCGGCATTGATAACTGTCCTTTTGGTTTTAATCTTTGGATTCGGCGCACATATCTTGTTAGGCGAAGGATATTTACCATATAAAATAATATTAACTGCTCTTATTAGTTTACTTATTGCCGCTGCCATTAGTTGCTTTTTTGGTGTGAACTGGGTGAAGAAAAAGGCAGATAATGCAATTGCAAAAACCAAAGCTTTAACTGGAGGAGACTTTTATCGCACCAAAACGGTACTAGAAGACAACAAAGGTTATTCTATATTGTTACCACTTATTTTTATTCTCCTTTTTGCAGGCGCTTATTTGGCAGGCGACTTTGCAGGTGGTAAAATATGGCATAATGAACCGATTTTGGGAAACTTTATGGCATCTCTTGGTTTAGGTGACTCATCTTCAACTGACCAGGCATCTTTGAATGGTACAGACTTATTCGAAAGTCTAGGTGGAACTCAAACTCCCATAGAAGTTCCCGAAGAAGTTCCCGCTGCTCCCGAAGAAGTTCCCACTCCTCAGGTACCTGATAATCAACCATCAATTCGTCCCGGAACCATTCCTTTCTTTCAGGTCCAAGGCCTGGGGCCGGCGCCTCTTGGTAATTTTCCCGACTATAGAGAAGACCCGTCTAATAACTACGAAGCTTGTCCTTCTGTGGCTCTAGCTTTACCATACAGTGCCAGCGGAAATCTTACTATTGAAATAGGAGATTACTTACATATTTCCTTATATTCTACAAACGGAGCAACAATTGTTGAGGAAATTGATCTTATTGGTGACGCTAACTTTGACATAGATGAAATGTACGGTGTGCCAGCAACATTAACCCTGCAAGCAAGGCAATATTTCTTTGCAGAAATTGATTCACCAGGGTACTGTATAAAAAATAATGCAATAACTTATATGTACTTAAATAAGACATGGAATAACCCACCAGAGAGAATTAATTCACAATTACAAAATTTACTGGCATCCATTACTCAAACCCAAAGCTACATTGACTTTAACCCAACATCTGCTAAGGTCCATGAATTAGCCAATTATTTCTTTAACTCCGAACCCACCAATTTTAATATTGATCATCTAGTGTTGGCATATGCCGTAGACCCTCACAAAACAGCGGTAACAATTGAAAGTTATTCGCAAAAATTACCGCAGTTAATAACTGAAGTTTTTGAAAACAACCTAGCTGATCTTTCCACAGTATTTACCCCAAGAGTTCTTGAAAACTTCAAAAAATTCCTACGCGGATCTCCTTTCGATAATCAATACGATTTAGCTGTCGCAGGACAATTTGGCGAAATTTACGGCCGCTTAGGGGACACAGCTTTCGAGAGAGCCTTTACTACTGTTAATGGTGAACGGATAACTGTAAAATACGATGAACTTACTACTTTTGACGTTAGAAACAACCCCAATGATGCTGGAGATTCCTATTGTACTGTTTACTGTATCGCGGACCCCAGTGACAGTAATCGTTGCGAGGCATTGCGCGTCGAATATTGATCTCTTTTCTTAACTTACCTTTTTGTAGCTAAAAAATTTAATCAGCTCAGCATGGCAGAAATACATCTTAACTAAGGATATTTAGATGACATTATTGCTGTGTTATAAATAAATAAAACTATAACTTTATTATTTTATACCATTTATAGTAATTTACAAAATTTCTATAAATTTTTAAACTGCAAGGTCTCATAGCGATTTTAGCCGGTTTTCCTAGTTTTAGAGTGCAAATAACTCTATAGCTAGCTTTTCACTTATAGGCATGCTTTCCTGTTAATGCCCCCTTTTACGAGGCTTCCATCTTTAAAGGACCCTTGGCCTGTCACTATATTTTTTCCCGCTTGTCTTACTCTAATTTGGGGGATTTTTATCCTACACAAAAATCTTGCTTTCAACTAGCAAATCCCGTATATTTAATAAAGACAGGAGCCAATAAGGCGTAAAAGGGAACTCCGTAAAATCGGGGCGGACCCACCGCTGTAAACGGGTTTTAAATCTCCATAAAACCATGAGTTTTAGTCACTGGCCTAGCTGGCTGGGAAGGCTTGGAGATTTTTTTCACTCCACCCGCGAGCCAGAATACCTTCCTGTTAAAGCCTAAAGATAAAACGGATGAGGTCTTCCGTGTTCGGCTGCTACATATTTTGTGTAGCGATTGCTACAAGTCCTTAGGCATTTTCGCTCTGGGATAAAAATGGGTAATCCTAGGTTGATTTTTCAATCTGGGATTTTTTTTTCTCTTTTTTCGCCTCTGGAGCTTTAACACTTTTTTACCTTTTTTCCATGGCAAAACAAGCTCTAGAATTTAATGCACAATTTTTAATTCACTAATAAGGATTAAACATGAAATCTTAGCCTTTTTCATAGGATTACCACTGCCAGGTGAAAATCCTCTTTTTTTTCAAAGCCCAAAGCTCACTCGATGCTTATTAAAAATTAGAAACTCATCCTAAACGAAATGGATCTTGGATGGAACATAGCAAACTTTCCCGGTGGCAGGATATTTCTGAAATCCTGTGTCTTCTTGTTTTATTCCTTCTCTTTTCTCTTTTTACAATATATCCCCCCAGGCTCTGCGCCCAGGACGACCAAGGGCATGAGGTAAACGCCGGCGCCATCCAAGGGGACTTGGAGGGGGAAGATCCAGATCTTTTAAGTGTCTTAGGGGAGGCAACGGAGGCAGACAACCAGATAATATTAACTAAAGAAGCTATAAGCGCCATGAAAGTGGTTAAGATTCATGACGCCTTGAACCAGGTTCCAGGGGTTTCCGCCACCCATGTGTCTGTATCCATACACGGCTCTAACAAGGTGAGAGTATTTGTAGACGGAACGCCTTTAAACGATCCCACTGCTGGCCACGGGTCTATTAACTTCGATATGGTATCCCTTCAGTCGGTTGACAGGATTATCATCCTAAAGGACTCAGGGGGCCTGCGCTACGGCCAGGATGCCTCGGCGGGGGTTATTCTCATCTATACTTCGGCTTCGAGCCAAGAAAAAATTTCTGGTCAGCTGCGCGCCTGGTACGGCAATTACAGTACCTTTAAGACGGATACCTACCTCTCCTTTTCCCTTGGAGCTTGGGGGCTTTCTGCAAAGGCAGGCTATGAGTCTTCCAATGGCTACAAGGTAAATAACTGGAACCGGCTCCGCCGGGGCGGCTTTAAGATTGCCCGCTCTTTCGGAGAGGGGAAAAGTTTCTTCTTTGCTCTGGACGCCATGGCGGAAAGAAAGGGCATGTCAGGATACCCGGAAACTCCTACGCCTTTTGCCAATCAAAAGAGTAACAATATTTCCATGACCCTTTCTGGACAATGGGACGGATTCCACAACAACCTCTATTACAACAGGGGTTCCACAGCTAACTGGGACCATACTAGGAACCTGGACCAGTCTCTCACAGTAGCTGAATACGGCGATTCTTTAACCTATAGCACTAACCTGGGACCTGTGGGGATAACCCTGGGGACCGGCGCGGTGGCCATAGAGGCAGATAGCAAAAGCTTTGGCCGCAAACGTGAGACAGTTATCCACTTTTTCGGGGCAGGCAGCTATAAATTGGGCCAACTTCCCTTAACCGTAAACGCTGGACTTCGATACAATATAAATAGTGATTTCGAGAACTCTTTAAACCCCGAATTTAGCTTAGCTTTTAAAAAAGGGATCTTTGAGGCGGTGTACAAAATAAGTAAAGCAGTAAACACCCCCACCTTCCAGCAGCGTTTCAATCACTCCTCATCAACTATACCCAACCCGGAGCTGGGTATAGAGAAAGTTACCAGCCAATCTCTGTCTTTAAGCCTTTCCCCTAGTGACAGCTTTAGCATAAGCGCCACTTATTTTTACAATATTTTAAAAAACCGCATCTCCTACGTACGGCCTGCCCTAGCCCCCGTTGGCCAGTACCAGAACTTAGGTGAGAGCATCTATAAGGGCGTGGACCTGGGTATAGCCTGGAACATTAGCCCAGAAGTTGTGATAAAGGCCCGCTACACCTTTTTAGATGCCAAGGACAAGGAACTGGGCCTTTTTATCTCCGGGCAGTCCAGGAACTATTTTAATTTAGAGATTTTATTGTTTCCCACCGAGCACTTCTCCACAGCTATTAAGGCGGACTTTAGGGACCGCTGCTTCACCGATCGCTTAAACCAAAGTAAAGTCGCTGGCCGCCTGCTCTTTTCCCTCCGAGCAGAATACGACTTTGGCAATGTGGTTCTCTACCTGGAAGGAGAAAATCTCCTGGATGTCCAGTACAAGCACGCAGATGGCCTCTTGGGTAATCCCAGGGAGGTACTTGTAGGCGTGAAGTTGTCATTTTAATTGATTTTAGCCGATACCTACTAAATATTAAAAAAACTTTCTGCTTTTTCCCCAAGGAAATCATAACCTGGCTTTATCTTTTTTATGAGGAGTCCTTCATGAAAATCGCCATACTCTCCACCTCTTTCTACCCTCACCTCTCAGAGGCGGCACAATACCTTCCGGAGGCCAGGGTAGACATCTATTCCGGCCGCTCCCTCTATTCCCCTGAAATCCGCAAAAAGGCAGGGGAAGATATCCAAGGCGCAGACATCTGTCTTGTCTGCGCCTCGGAAGAACCTTTTTGGCAGGAGCTCTACGACGATTACCTGGCCTTAAAGGAGAATAAACCCCTAGTGTGGCTCTCCTTTCACGACGAGGGCCCTGGGTCCAAATCCACGGTGGATAGGGCCCGCGCCCGGGAGGTGTACGAGTACATCCGCCGGGGCGGGCCCGACAACGCCTTAAACCTCTTGAAATATCTCATGGGCTTAGCCAAGGGAGACGTATTTGAGGTGCCTCCTCCGGAAAATGTCCCAGCCTTCGGGCTCTGGCACCCCTTAGCTCCGGAAAAATCCTATGACTCTTTGGAAGATTTTCTCAGTTGGTACGGCCCCAAAATTGCGGGCGGCTCCAAGGGGACAGTAGGGCTTATGCTCCACCGCCATTTCTGGTGCGTGGACAAGCCAGAGGTGGAAGAAGAGCTCATAAAGTGCCTGGAAAATGAGGGTTTGGCAGTGCTACCAGTCTTCATCTCCGGGGAGGACTCCGAGGCCTCCAAAGGGGCAGTAAAGTTCTTAGAGGATGTCTTCATAGGCGAAAAGGGCCGGCGCATTGCAGCCTTAGTTAAGCTTACGAGTCTCTTTCAACACGGAGGCGTAAAGCTCGCAGGTGGTACCACCAAGGCCTCGGACAATCCCTTTGACTTTAGCGCGCAGAATATAGAGGCAGATAGTGAATCCTTTGTGGGAGACGACTCTCCGGCCAAGGGTTCTGTGAGGCTTTTTAGAAAGCTTGGCTGCCCGGTACTCCAGCCTGTGGTTAGCTATCGCCAGAGTAACCTAGAGTGGGAGAAAAACCCGGCAGGCATAGCCATGGAACTTTCCTGGTCCGTCACAATGCCGGAATTCGAAGGCGCCATAGAGCCCCATTACATAGGGGGTACGGAAAAGGCGGAAGGGGCCTTAGGTCCAAAAAGCCCCAGAAGACCACATCAGGAACGCGTAGAGCACTTTGCCAAAAGGGTGGCAGCCTGGGTGCGCCTTTCTACTAAAAGCCCGGCTGAAAGAAAAGTTGCCTTTGTGCTCCACAATGCCCCTTGCGCCTCTGTGGAGGCCACAGTGGGCATAGCTTCCCGCTTGGATCCCTTTGAGTCTTTGAAAAATATCTTAAGCTCCATGGAAAAGGCAGGCTACAAGGTAAAGGTCCCTGCCTCCGGAGAGGAGATAATAAAAGACATCATGGACCACAAGGCTATAAGTGACTTCCGCTGGACTACAGTCCAGGAAATAGTGGGAAAGGGAGGGGCCCTCCATGAGCTTCCCAATGAAGACTATCTGCGCTGGTTTTCCAAGTATCCGGAGCCTGTGCAGCAGTCTTTGATAGATACCTGGGGCAGACCCCCGGGCGAGGAAATAGATGAGGTCCCTGCAGCTATGGTTTTAGATGGAAAGATAGTTATAACCGGAAGGCCCTTGGGTGAAAACGCCGTTGTCTGCCTCCAGCCCAAGCGCGGCTGCGCCGGGGCCCGCTGCGACGGCAGGGTATGCCTCATCCTCCACGATCCCTCCATTCCCCCTCCCCACCAGTACTTGGCTACTTATCGCTGGCTGCAGGAGCAGGAGGGCTTTGGAGCTGATCTCATAGTGCACGTAGGCACCTTGGGCAATCTGGAATTTTTACCTGGCAAGAGCGTAGGACTCTCAAAGTCTTGCCTTACGGATCTAGCCCTCCACGAAAGCCCCAATATCTACATCTATAATTCTGATGTGACTGCTCATGGCATGGTGGCCAAAAGGCGTTCCTACGCAGTCCTAGTGGACCATATGCAGACCGTCCACATGGAGTCCGGCCTCTATGGGGAACTGGCAGAATTACGGGAACTTTTGGGCGAGTGGTCCAAGGCTAAAGCCAGCCCCATACGCAGAAACGAGCTGGAATCCATTATCAGGGAAAAGGTAAGCTCTTCCGTCATGGCCAAGGAAATGTCCCAGGCTATGGATGATTTTCAGATCCTAGCTAAAAAACTCCGCGATTCATTGCACCAGGTGGCTAGCTCCTTAGTGGAAAACGGGCTCCACACTATGGGCAAGAATCCGGAGGGAAGCGAACTTAGTAAATTTATCTATTCCATCTTACGCTTCGAGTCCCCGGAGAGCAGATCTTTAAGGTCTCTGGTTGCCAGTACCAGGGGCTATACCTTAAGTGAGCTCTCTGAGGCGGCTTCAGAGATAGTTGACGGAGAAAAGTCAGGAGGGGAGATCCTGGAAGAAATTAGCGCCATTGCTTTAAGCTTTACAGAAAAGGTGCTAGAGGGCCTCTCTCCCTGGGAAACCTTTAAAGAGCTCACAAAGCTACCCCAAGACTCAAGTGAGCTCTGCCAGGAGGTGCTCTCCATAGCCAACCGCATCTATGACATCCAGGCGAGAGTGGCCGCCTCCGACGAGGTGGGAGCCTTTATCAACGCCGCCTCCGGCGGCTATGTAACCCCTGGACCATCGGCTCTCATCTGTAGAGGCAGAGAGGATGTCCTTCCCACGGGCCGTAACTTCTATACCCAGGACCCGGATCGCATCCCCACGGCAGCAGCCTATAGGACCGGCGCCATCTTGGCAGAAGAGACGGTGAAAAAGTTTTTGGATGAGGAGGGGCGTTACCCTGAATCCATTGCCTTTTTCTGGATTAGCTACGATCTGCTCCACGCTGACGGAGAAGACTTTGGGGAGATAATGGCGCTCATGGGTACCAAACCCCAGTGGGATTCCGGAGGCAAGGTAATAGGCTTTGAGATCCTACCCCTTTCAGAGCTAAAGCGCCCAAGGATAGACGTCTCAGTGCGCATGTCTGGTATCATCAGGGACTCCTTTCCAGAGGCGGCGGCCTTACTGGATAGGGCAGTCCAGGCGGTCTCTCGCTTAGACGAGCCAGTGGAGGAGAACTTTGTCAAAAAGCACACCTTAGAGAACATGGCTGACTCTGATCCCAACGAAACAGAAGAGCAAAGGGAGCTCTCTTTCAGGAGGGCCTCCTCTAGGATCTACTCCACTGCTCCAGGCACCTATTCCTCTGGAGTCTATTTCGCAGTCATGGCCTCCGCCTGGCAGGACGAAAAAGACCTTACGGATATCTATATCCAGCACAACGCCTACCTTTACGGGGACGGGCTCTTTGGGGAGGCCGCTCCCAAGGATTTCAAAAGGCTCCTTTCCAAGGTGGATATAAACAGCCATAAAATCTTTGGTGACGAGCAGGATTACTTGAACTGCGGCGGCTATTTCGCCGGAGCCGGAGGACTAACCGTTGCCGCCACTCAGATAAGGGGAAAGGCCGTCAAAGACTACTGCGCAGACACCAGAGAGCTGACAGCCATCAAGGTGCGCACACTGGCAGAAGAGCTTGGCCGCTCCTTTCGGGCCCGCCTTTTTAACCCTGTCTGGGTTCGCGAGATGAAAAAGCATGGCTACAAAGGCTGCGCCGAGATCTCTCGCCGAGTCTCCAACACCTTCGGTTGGCAGGTAACCACCAAGGCTGTGGACGACAAGGTCTTTGACGAAATCACCAAGAGCTATTTCCTGGATCCGGAAATGCGGGCCTTTTTTGAGGAAAACAACCCCTGGGCCTTAGAAGAGATAGGACGCCGCCTCTTGGAAGCCGAAAGCCGAGGCCTCTGGCAAGCGGACCCGGAGCTCTTAGCCCAGCTAAAAGAGTGCTACCTGAGCCTGGAAGGGGTCTTAGAAGAGTCAACCGAGGCCTTCGGAGGAGACCTCCAGGGCGGCGCGGTAGATATTGTGACTGCCAAGGAAATCGGCAAGTGGAAAAAGAAGATGGACGAGTTTTTGGGCCAATTGGGTGTATAAAGCAAATACTCTAAGCTATTCAAACTCCCCTTGCCTAGCATTTTGCTTTTTCTTACTAGAAGGCGTAAATAGGGACGGCGGTAACACCGCCGTCCCTATTACCACTGTATTTTATGGGCGCAAGGGCTTTTAAATCCTGGAGGCCTTTCTCTTACCATCCTGTATTTTCCTTTGGTGGAAAAGGTCAAAAACGCCATAATTGACAATAGAATCCCGCCAGGTAATGATGTTTGGGAGGATTACCTTATCCTGAGTTACCTGTATTATTTCCTACTACAAGCGATAAATTGGCAAAGAAATCTTTTCAGGTAAATCTATCCCTACAATTTTTAAAATTTCTCGCATATCTTCAGTTGGTTCCTTCACAAGAGTACAATCATCGTAGACTTTACATTTTAAATTTCTCATCTCCATTAGAGCATTTTTAGCCGTAAAAACTTTATGCCCATTAAAACATTGGTTATGCCCATTAAAGCATTGGTTTAGTTTAAGATACAAGCATATAGCCATGAATGAAACCATGATATGTCCTCTAAAGGTATCTTCAGTATCTACGGCGAGTGGTATAATATGACCAACATTTTTTGA
>JAITII010000077.1 GCA_031279515.1 Deltaproteobacteria bacterium | reverse complement strand
CTTGTCCACAGCTACTATGTCAGGACTACAGAAGATACCGATGTCCGGGACCACAGGGGCATCGCTCTCGTTGTGGCAGTCGCAAAATGGGGAGACCTGGTTCACAACGTTTATATGGTAGTTGGGCCTATCTTGGATGACTGCTTTGGCATATTCCGCCATCTTCTTACTCATGGCATCTGGGGCCGAGGACCAGGAGTTTACGATTGCATGCTGGTTGCAGCTTCCCAGGCATCTACCACAGCCCACGCAGAGGGCGTGGTTTATGATTGCCTTATTTTTCTTAAAGCTTATGGCACCTTGGGCGCAGTGTTTGGCGCATACTTCACAGCCAATACAGAGCTTGGTTTTCACCGTAGGCTTGGTGTCGTTGTGCATAGCCATCTTACCTGCCCTGCTCCCTGAACCCATGCCTATATTTTTTATGGCCCCCCCGAACCCTGATATCTCGTGGCCCTTGAAATGGTTCAAGGAGATGACTATGTCGGCGTCCATGATGGCCCGGCCTATCTTGGCATGGGTCAAGAGGATGCCATTTGAAATGGGCACGTCCACCTCGTCGGTGCCTTTTAGTCCGTCTCCTATAAGAATTTGGCAACCGGTGCTATAGGGGACAAAGCCGTTCTCATAAGCGGCGTCCAGGTGGGAAAGAGCATGGGTGCGTCTGCCTACATACAGGGTGCCGCAGTCGGTTAAAAAGGGAAGCCCTTTTAAAAACTTTATCTTATCGACCACAGTCTTGGCAAAGTTGGGCCGCAAGAATGCTAAGTTTCCCGGCTCTCCAAAATGAATCTTTATCGCCACAAACTTCTTGTTGAAGTCTATGTCCTTAAAACCGCCCTTATCCAAGAGCCTTTGGAGTTTAAATAAGAGGCTGTCACCTAGTGAACAGCGCATAGAAGTGAAATAAACCGGTGCTTTGGTCATGATTTCTCCCACGCTTCATGCGATGGTTAATTACTAAATTTTAAAAAGTTAAATCCAGCTATCTTTTAGTCTTGGCAAGTAGCTAATGCCTTTTTATGCCAACTCCCTGGCTAGATAGTCAGCTGCCAAAAATCCCTTTTCCGAAGGTATTATACGGGTTCCATCCCGAAAGAGATAACCGCCAGCTATGAGCTCTGAAAGTTTATCCTGGTCTCTTACCTTGTTGGCTGGTAGTCCCTCAGAAAGCCTTAAACTCAAGAGCAGAAGCTCCAGTTTCGCCTGGTCCGGGGTTATGTCCTCTATAAAACCCCTGTGAGTTCTCCCAGAGTCTAAGGCCAGTGACCAGGCTGTAAGATCAGAGAGGTTAGCATAGCGTTTAATACCATCAAAGGAATGGGCCGCCGGTCCCAGGCCCAAATAGGGCACCCTTTTCCAATACTTGAGGTTGTGGCGGCATTCGTGCCCCCTTTTAGCAAAGTTTGAGACCTCGTAGCGGTTAAAGCCCTCGGCACTTAAGATCTCCCCGGTCATAAGAAAGAGCTGGGCTATGGTCTCCTCTTCCGGCAAGGGGTTTAAAAATCCCTCCTCAAGGCCTAAAAAGAGCTTGGTACCTGGCCCAGGGGTAAGGGTGTAGGCGGAGATATGACTTGCCTGACAACGAGTGGCGCAAAGGAGATCTTCTTCCCAATCCTTGGGGGTCTGACCGCTCCAGCCAAAAATGAGATCGATACTTAAAGAAAGGCCTGCCTTTAAGATAAGGCCTATAGCGCCCTTGGTCTGGCTCACGCTATGGGTACGCCCCAGACCCTGGGCAAGCCCCCTTTGGGAAAAGGACTGAACGCCCAAGGAGACCCTATTTATTCCAAAGCGGACCCAACTGTCTACCTTTTCCAGGGTAACGTCCTCAGGATTGGCCTCGACTGTCACCTCGCTTTTAGATGCCAGCTTGTAGGGAAGAAGTATTTGTCTTAGCTCCTCAAGTTTATCTGGAGGCAAAAGACTGGGGGAGCCCCCTCCCAAGTAAAGGCTATCAAAAGTACACTGCCAGTATCTTTTTTGCAAACGAGCCTCTAGCTCCAGTGCTTTCAAATAGCTTTGGATAAGTGACGTATCTTCTACGGAATAAAAGTCGCAATATGAGCACTTACGTGAGCAAAAGGGTATGTGGATGTAGAGACCTGGTAGAGGTTCTGAGGACATATTGTTTATTTTAACTTTATATGGAGGCCAGCTACCACCAGGTAGGCCTGGGTGGCAAAGGCAGCCAGGCGCTGATGCGCTAGTCCTACAGCATCGCGGTAGAGTCTGGTTGGGGCATCCATGGGGACAATACCGCTACCTAGCTCGTTGGAGACCAGGATTATAGGGCCCTTGTAGTCGTCCATAGCGGACACCAACAGTTCCACCTGGTCAGTATAGTAATCTATACCCTGCTCTTCGAAGGGTTTAGCTAAAAGGAGGTTACTAAACCAGAGGGTCAGGCAGTCCATGAGGATAAGACTATCCGAGTCCAAGCCCCGGATCGCAGCGGAGGGATCTAAGGGAGCCTCAAGGGTGCGCCATTCAGGTCCCCTTTCTGCTTGGTGTCTTTTGATCCGGTCCTGCATCTCACAATCCAGACCTTGAGCTGTGGCAAGATAGATGCGGGGCGCGGGATACTTGGCGGCCTCACTTAAGGCAGCCTTGGTCTTGCCACTTTTGGCGCCTCCAATAAAAAGTGTCAGATTACCCATAGGGTGAAAAATTCCTCACAAAGGCATAAGGGTTAAATGGCTGAAATGCCTATCGATGCCCCCAAAAAATACATTAGTCAAAAATAGTAGCATTACCTAATAAATTAGGTATGATGATATTGTCAAAAAAGCCCAATGCTGGCAAATTCTTTTTACTTAAGCCATTATACCAATTTTATAAGTCTTTTTGAATACTTGACAAATGAGGACTTTTGAAAAACCCTTGAAAAATGAAATTTATCCCATGGACAATGGATCAAAATCAAAGTAAAATCTAAAAATGGATACTAAGATATGTATTTTGTGTACTTATCTCATTTTATAGCTTTTATGATAATTTATGCTAAATTATTATTTTTTATTCATTTTTTCGTCACTTAGGTGTATATTATGACTACTACTATTAAACGCAGCGGCAAACCCGAGATCCTGTTTGAAGAAAATGCGGCCAAATTCAATAAGCTGGTAGAGGAAGGCAAGGCTCCTGACCTTTCCAATAAGAATTTGAGTGACCTGGACTTGCAAGCCTTTAACCTGAAACACGCTAACTTAAGTGGGGCTTACTTAAGGGGGGCCAACCTCAAGGGTCTGGATCTCTCAGAAGCTAACCTGAACGGAGCCAGTATCAAAAACGCGCAGATCTCCGGGTGCCTATTTCCTAGGGGACTTGGCGCCTGCGAGATACAGCTCTCACATTCCCTGGGGACCAGGCTAAGGCAAACGATAGTGAAATAGGGCTATCATATTTAGTCCTAAAGCCCTCCTTATGGACAATTTTTCTAAAAACGACTGCCAATACGCTCCAAAGAGTACACTAGTGCCTAATTTCCTATGCTAAAATGTGCTGCGGAACATCACTACCAGTTCGAAAAATTAAAGTTGTTACTACAAATCATAAGATGAGATGGAGTAGCACTGCCTAGTAGGTAGAATGCAAGGATATGGGCCAAAAATAGTCTAAGTTTTAAGGCTATTGATGAATTAATACATTGTGAGTATAAATTTATAGGAGATTCATACCTTCTAAAAATTGAAAATGATGCATTAATCTATTGTCTATGTTATAAAGACTTTTTTAATGACCAAAATGTTCCATAAGATTTAACATCTACAAAAATTAACTCCATTTTATCATCAATTGGTGAGAAAAATAAGTTTACTTTTGTTAAAAAGTCTCACCATATCAAAAAATCATATTTTATAGCATCAATAGTCCAGAAAGGATAAAAACTTTTAAAAAATCGAGGGACCTAAGAAAATAAGGCACAGGAGAGCCATTTCCATTAATGATTGCAAACTGTCCATACTGCAACTTTAAACATAATGTAAGCCTAGAGGATACTGCAAAATCCTTTACCTGCAAAAATTGCGGGAAAACTTTTAAACTGGATCCAAATATCTTCACTTTTGAAACAGTATCTCTGGTCAAAAATGACAAAGCTTCAGCTAATAAAACGGAGAAAGTACTCTGTACTAGATGCCCACATTGCTTACAATTTTATTCTATAGATGAGACCCAATTGGGAAAATTTGGCATATGCAAAGTTTGCAAAAAAGAATTTCATCTTAATACTAGCGTCAAAATTTCCGCTAATGATTATTCCATTTTACCCGCAGATCAAATGGAGTTATATAATTCAATTAGTGACCTTGTTGAGATCTATAAAACCAAGAAAACACCCACAATAGAGATCCTAAGCCCTCCCCCGTCACCTTATCCACTTATTAATTATCCTGACTCCAAAGAGCCTAAAAATAAATATACTTTTTCAAAACCTAAAAAGTATATTCTTGGTTTTCTTATTGCAATTTTAATAATAGTTGGGGGTAAGGCATTTTTTGATTATTTTTTTCAAAGATCTGTTCAGCGAACAAATACTTCACCTAATATCCAAGAAGATAATTCAGCCAACGCCCAGGAAGATAATCCCGCCAGTGCCCAGGAAAATAATTCTTCTACGAGCCCCCAAAATTACTCAGCCAATAATGAAGTACCGGCAAACCAAATCCCAGAATCAAACCAAAATATCGATTATTCTGAATATAATTACATAAAAATAGGATCTCTTCTGGCTGTTTCTGAAATGGCATTTAACAAGGCAAAAACCTGCAACTATTTAAAAAATAAAAATTGCTTAGTCGATCAATTTGTAAATGGCAATATATTTTTCAGTAAAAAAAGGCGTAAAATATACCAAAAAATTATTTCGGATACTGGTATAGTAAAAATACAGCTAGACGGAGAAGATCGTTATTTGTACACGAGTATTGATTCCCTTGAAAAATAACAAAAAATATTACCGATAAATGCCTACGATTAGTACTTAAAACTAATATTATTGAAAAAGGGAACACATAAACTCTGAAAATTTTTAGAGTGCTCTAGCTTATTCACTTGTGTAGATACATCGCCACATTCTAATTTGATAAATTTTGTTTCCAAAAGTATTATTCTTGCATCAATATCTCTAAAGACAACATATGGTAAAATCTGTTCTTGCCATAATTTTACATCTAGTGTAGGATATCCGCCAAACCAAAGAATCTCATAGCTTCTTATGCCATTTAGTTGTTTGGCAAAATCGTCTAAAAAAAGTTCTACCATTTCGGGGATCCAGGCACCATTCGTTGTTTTTAACAAGCCTGAAACATCTAGCATTGGAATGGTTGCTACAGTAAAGTAAGTGATGGTTTCAATATCTCCACTTGTATTATAGGTTATACGATCAAACTCAGAAAGGACATATGGAAATACAGTACCAGAGTTTCGGTCAAATCCTTGGGGTATTTGGTAGTTTAAATCAATGCCTAAATTATTTGGCTCATTTTTAGTACTGTGGCTCCGCCACTGTAACTGGGCTTCCAAGCTGTGAGAGAAACATAGAAAAAAAATGACCAGTAAAATGACTTTGATTTTGCCAGTATTAATCATAATCTCTCCAGTTTTACTAAAAGCAAAAAAGAAAAAAGCATCTAATCCTGAACAACAACTCCATAGAAGGCGCAAAGAGCGGCAAGTCCTCCTGCAAAACCTTGGCCGACTGCTTTAAATTTCCATTCATTATTATAACGGTAAACCTCACCGAAGATCATAGCAGTTTCGGTTCCCATGTCCTCGGAAAGATCAAAGCGTGCTATCTCTTGATCGTTTTCACGATTCACTATTCTTATGAAGGAATTACTCACCATCCCGAAGTTTTGCCGCCGCAGCTCAGCTTCATAGATAGTCACTGTGATTGCTATGCGGACTATTTCAGGGGGAATGTTCATAAGGTCCATTACTATAAGCTCGCAGTCACCCACACCTCCTTCGACTTCATCTCCCTGATGTACAACAGAACCTTCGCGGGATGTAAGGTTATTATAGAAGATGAAATCAAGGTCATCTCTGGTCTTATTGTCCTTTTTTAAAAGAAACGCTGAAGCATCCAAGTCGAAATCTTCCCCGGTGGTTACTCTGGGCTCCCAACCGAGTGCCACAAATATCTCTTTGAGATTGCCAATCTCCTTACTCAAAGAGATGTTAGCCCCTTTTTTGAGTGATATTGCCATAAATGCCTCACAAGCAAAATTGAAAAAAATCGTTAAACAAAGAAAGCCATAAAACAATTAAAAGATAAAAATCTAGATAAAAAACTTATTAAAGCCTCAAGGGTGGTTACGGTAATGACTAAAGAGATCATTTTGAAGTTGGGTTTGAGGCTTTTATAAGGAAGTCAGTATCACCAAAGTCTGCCGGGATACTAATACTAACATTTGGAGAATAAGGGCATTCCATATATGTTAAACAATCTGTGCCTAGGGCTTAATGTTGTTCAAGCCCAAAGTCTCATTTAGTGCTTATCCATATTTGTGCCCCTATTCTTCGCCAAGGACAAAAGCATAGTGTCTGCAAGTTAAAAACTTAATTTTCAAGGAGATAAGGATTACATTTTCAATTGCCCAAAAAAATTCACAATTGAAAAATAAATCAGACGTTTACTCCGAAGT
This sequence comes from Deltaproteobacteria bacterium, assembly GCA_031279515.1. Lineage (GTDB taxonomy): Bacteria > Desulfobacterota > Desulfarculia > Adiutricales > Adiutricaceae > JAITII01. Next base: position 7,401 of record JAITII010000077.1, on the reverse strand, counting down.
TTCTGGCCACTGCCGCTAAACCGCCGGAATAGCCCTGCCCCACTGCCCTAAACTTCCACTCATTGGAGCCGCTGCGGTACACCTCGCCGAAGATCATGGCGGTCTCGGTACTCATATCCTCTGTGAGATCGTATCTGGCAATCTCCTGATCGTTGTCCTTATTGACTACCCTTATGAAGGCGTTGGAGACCTGGCCGAAGTTCTGGCGGCGGACGTCCGCATCGTGGATGGTAACCACCAGGGCGATTTTGTCAACAAATATTGGGACATTATCTAGCCTGATGACTACAACTTCGTCATCTCCCTCCCCTTCTCCAGTGAGGTTGTCGCCCATGTGTTCAACGGAACCATCGGAGGAAATAAGGTTATTGTAGAAGATAAAGTCGTGGTCCTTCTGGACCTTGTTATTTTCACCTAAGAGAAAGGCAGACGCATCTAAGTCAAATGGCTGTCCATCGGTGGCTCTGGCATCCCAGCCCAGACCGCAAAAAATCACCTTAAGGCCAGGCGCTTCCTTCAATAATGAAACATTACCGCCTTTTTTCAAAGATACTACCATAAAATTACCTCGTTTTCATTAAAAATAAAATTGGGATTATGTGTACTTTAGGATAGCTTTAACTATCCCATCTATTTACAACTCAAGCAGCACTAGTCTTTTGAGACTTCATGCGCCTTACGAAACGCACAATCTCGCCGAACCACAAGACTGGGGAGGTCAAGACAATGATAGCGACCCATTCCTTGAACGATAGGGGTACTGTGCGGAAGACTTCACCGCCGAACTGGGTCATGCAGACCTGGCCTATCGCTATGACAATGACAATGAGTAGGAATGCCTTGCTCTCTTTTAGACGAGAAAAAGCAGAACTGGTTTGGCCAAGCATCCTAGCATTAAAGAGATTCCAGAACTGGATGAAGACAAAGGTGGTAAAAAAGACAGAAAGATTATGCCTTCCCACCACTGTCTCCACGTCCATGGGGAAAACGTGCTTCAAGCCTATGACTAAAATAAGGAACAGTAACAGGAAGAATCCACCCACTGAGAAGATAAAGCGGGCCATTGACGGAGTCACTATAAAGGCCTCCGGGTTACGAGGCGGCTTTTTCATGAGCTCCCAGTCAGGAGGTTCAGAGGCCAGCGCAAGGGCTGCAAAGGTGTCCATAATTAGGTTCACCCAAAGCATCTGGGTAACAGTTAATGGTAGCTGAATGCCCAAAAAGGGTCCCAAGAGTGCCACGCCCAGGGCCAGGACATTGATAGTGAGCTGAAAGAGGATAAACTTTTGGATATTGGCGTAGATGGACCGACCCCACATGATGGCTTTAACAATGGAGGCAAAGGAATCGTCCAATAAGATGATATCTGCTGCCTCTTTGGCTACAGAGGTGCCTGTTATGCCCATAGCTAAGCCAACGTCGGCATGGTTTAAAGCCGGGGCATCATTGGAGCCGTCTCCGGTAACAGCTACCACCTCGCCGTTTTTCTGGAGGAGGTTTACTAGTCTCTGTTTGGCCAAAGGCTTTGCCCGGCTCATGATCTTTAGTTCAGTTACCGCTTTTTCAGCGGTCTCTTCATCCATTTCCATGAACTGGTCGCCCCCCACTATGATGCCTTCGCCTTCTTCCTCAGGGGCTATTATGCCTATCTCCTTTGCTATCTCCCTGGCAGTGGCCTGGTTGTCGCCAGTTACCATCTTCACCTTGACTCCAGCTACTGAGCAAGCCTTAACTGCCGGCGGGACTTCCGGACGAACGGGATCGGCTATGGAGAAAAAGCCCATAAATATGAGGTCATTGGCATTGACCTGGCTTAAAATTTCGTCTGAGGAGTACTCTTTAGGACCTTTAGGCAGCTTTTTGACGGCCAATCCCAGGGTACGCATACCGCGAGTCTGCTCATTTTTCAAGCTTTCATTGAGCTTTTCTCTTGTCTCGTCAGTCAAGGAAATAACCTCGCCTGAAGGCTGGAGATGATAAAGGCATTTACCTAGGACTATCTCCGGGGCGCCTTTCACGTGGAGGGTATCGACCTCTTCCCACAGTCCATCGCCTACTGTGGCCATGTACTTGCGCTCGGTGGAAAAGGTCAGTTGTCCTTTCACTATAAACTTAGCCCTTAAAGACTTGTAGCTCTCGTTATTTTCCTCCAACCAGATAAGGAGTGCCGATTCAGTGGGATTTCCCAGGGGGCGGGTAAGTTTACCCTCCTCATCTGCCCCCAGGTTAGCGGTGGAATTTCCGGCTATGGCCTCGCAGACAAAGGCCCAATCAGTTCTTTTGTCTTGAGTGCCCTCGGGCAAAGAGGCGAAGCTAAAGGAAGAGACCTTCATCTGGTTCATGGTGAGGGTGCCCGTCTTATCCGAGCAGATGACCGTAGCAGCCCCAATAGTCTCACAGGCATGCATACGGCGCACTAGATTATTGGCCGCTGTCATCTTGCGCATAGAATAGGCAAGTGACAAGGTGACGCTCATGGGAAGACCCTCGGGGACTGCCACTACGATGATAGTCACAGCCACCATGAAATAGCGCAAGAGGGACATGCCGGTGGCCAAGGGGAGCCAGTGGGAGGGTCCTCCCAGAAAACCTAAGAGCACCCCTACCCCTACACCTAAGCCAAAAAAGACTAAACCAGCTAAGATGGCCTGGAGCCAGGGCCACAGACCTTCTCTGTCATCTAACCACTCAAAAGTGGGCCTCTTGCGACCAGTTAGCTCCACCGCGTCAAAGACCACGGGCAATAAAATCCTGATGAGCGCAATAAAGACCGCAATGAAGGTTATAAGGAGAAAATAGATTTGCCCAAAAGTCAGGGGGAGCTTTAAGTAATAGTTCTTCTTGTCCTCGGTTATGGAAGAGCCTAGGGGAAGAGGACTATCAGCATACTCGGGGTTTTTTTGCTTCCATTCCTTGCGCTTGTTTTCCGCTGCAGCAGTAGGCTCCCCAGCGTCGGCTTCCAAAGTGACCTGGTCTACCCCCAGCTGGCCACCTAAATTCCCGGAAACGCCTGAGCGGATGGTGAGGACTACAAAGATCATGAGGGCTATTCCAAAGCCAAAGACCCCTATGACCTGGCCCAAGCGGGCAAGCTGCTTATTTAATGGAGTTACGGTCTCAGTTTCCTCAGCCGCTGAGCGGGCGGTCTTCCCGATCTCAGAGGCATCTCCCACAGAGGTGATTTGGATTAAGGCGTGCCCGTCAGAGACAAATGTACCCCTTAAGACTTGATAACGGGGATAGGCCAGGGACTCCTGGCTTTCTTCCAAGTCGGCCTCGGGTCTTTTAGTGACTGGTAGGGATTCTCCGGTCAAAGAGGCCTCGTTCACCTGGAAGGAGACTGCAGACAAAACTATCCCGTCGGCAGGGATCTCTTCACCCTGCTCCAAAGCCACAACATCTCCCACCACCAGATCCTTTTTGGGGACCGACTGGTAGGTGCCGGCGCGGATGACCTTAATCGCCTCGTCGTCCGAGACGCGATTTAAGATGTCAAACTCTTGACCAGCCTTGTATTCGTTTATGAATCCAAGGGTGGTGGCTAAAAAAACAGCTATTATGATGCCTATACCCTCGGCGAACTGACCCTCTATAATACCTGCCAGGATGGCTATGATAGCTGCCACGAGCAAGATCCTTATTATAGGATCTTCAAACTTTTCCAGGTATAGCTTCCACCAGGGATCCCTGGGGGGAGGAGTGAGTATATTGGCACCATATTTGCGACGACTTTCCTCTACTTCTTGAGGGCTAAGGCCAGGAAAATCATGGTATTCTAAGGGATTTTGTGGATTGTCGGACATAGTAGTATAGACGTGAGGTAATTAGTTAAGTTGTGCCCAGAATTATGAGAAGGCGGGCGGTAATAAAAGGTGAAAGATGAAAAACAAATTTATGAAATTCCTTGTAAAAATAAGGCAAAAAGAGGCTATTGATTTCCAAAGGATACTCGTGCCATGCGGCCATAAGGTTCGGAAGAAAATGATATCTCCAAACCATCTGTGAGATAGATGGGCTTGTTTTTGCCAACCAAAGTGTTTGTTGTTACATTCATAAGTCTATCTAGCGTTAAATTAACAAAGACCCACTTATCCTTATAGAAAGAAAAATAGCCTACCTTCTCCCTTTCACTGTCAGCCATAGAGGGTTTGGGAAAAAACTTTTTATTAACATGCCAGGGATAGATGTACATTTCGTTAAAGACAATTAGCTTGTGGTTCTCTTTCTCGTATTTCTTCCCGTCTCTAGTGAAATAAAAGTCTAAGACTGGTACACTGTATTTGTACTTCTGGCTGCAATATGGGCAAACCGCCTTTCCTCCTCTGTAGATAAACCACTTCTTCACACATTTTTCATTGGAACATTGCAATAGCAAATCGCAGGTATTGACCAGCGAAACCACCCAATCGTCAGCGGTGGGCCTTAAGGTTGGTTGATGCAGACCTTCCAAAAAAGCCTGGTCAAAACAGTTTTTCAAATAGGGTCCCATAATAGTGTAAGGGAGCTTTTTGGTGTCTTTCCAGGGTAAGAAATCTTTGTCATTGGCTTGGATGTCTATCCTGTTGGAATGATCCGTAGGGTGCTCCACAAAGAGGGCTTTGTCACCCATCTCCATCTTTTCCTGGATGGTGTCATCTTGGTTATGGACCTTTTTGCCCCGCAAGGGGTGCCTATGGAAGAGATAGAGGTAGATCAAGACCGCCAGGGCGTGGAGATCGGTTAGGCGATTGGGTAAGATGCGATTGGGGTCATCTATATCCAGGTGCTGAGTGGAGACCACCTCCGGCGCTATGAAATCTGGTGTACCTAAGACGACGGGATTAAAAAGATCCGGAACCACAAGTCCATCTATGTCAATGACGCAGGCGTTCCCTCCCTTGGGATCAATAAGGCAATTATTGTAAGAGAGATCCGAATGGGCCAGTCCTGATGCATGCAGACGAGCCACAGCCCGAGAAAGGGCGAGACACACCTTTAGAAAACCTAAAAGGGTTCCCTTTTCAGAGTCCGGGACATTCTTATTGAAGTTCTTAGCCGAGGCAAACCACTTACCGTTCTTTTCAGAACCCTCCCTATCAGACCCTTTGGGAAAGAAAAACTTGGGATCATAAAAAGGTACAACTATACCAACCTTTCCTTCGAATTCAACGATGTCCTGCGGCCAACGAAAGAGATCTTTGTAGTAATCCCCTCCCTCGCGTCCAAAAATGTTTTCTCGGTACATACCGCAGAGCCTTTCCAGTCTTAAATGTGCGTTTGCATCCACTGGGTCCCTGAAAAAGGCAACCACATATTTTTTGCCCGGATGGAAATAGACATCCTTAACTGCCCCTTGTTTAGGATCTTCATAGTTGAATTCTATTAGCGAATTTTCTAATAAAGAATGTACTTTCTTAATGTTGGACATTATCTCTCTTTTTTATGGCTATTCTAGAACTAATAACGACATGTTTTCTGCTTCAAAACCTATTTTAAAAGCCAGAAACTTTTTAAAAAATTTTGCTTTGCTTCTGGATTACCTGAAAAAAGCTCTGGTGCTTTGTGCCCATTTTACCCTTTGGAAAGGTATTTTTTTAAAATTGTGTACAAGCTTCCTACTCATAAAGGTTTTTTAGCGTAGGAGAAAAAGCATCAGTGCAAATCTAGCAGCAAAAAAAGTGCTTCAAAATCCATGGCAAAACAAAAAAATCCTCCCTCTCCTTATCAGCTGATATGGGGGAGCCGTTTGTGAGACAATTCTATTCTCCCTTTTCCTCCAGCCCAATACAATGGACCTTGTTTATTTTGTCGACATAATACCATAACTTGGCGTCCTTAACAATCATAAAATACAAGAAATGTAACAAAAAAGAACCTTTTGCCTAAGCCAAATATAAGGGTAGTTGCGAAATTGTGACTGTGTTAAAGAGCACAAAACTCCTAGGACTAGGCATCAGTTTTCTTGGAAATAGTGAACAAGGATCTCAACGTAACAAGGACCAGTATGACCAGAGAAATCAATCTCCATACTATATAATGCCGATGTTGCATTATATTACTACTAAATATTGCTCTATCTCTTTTCTTCTGGAATTCTTGGAGACATTTTATGTCATCATCAAAAGGCATCAAAGCAGATAAACTATTACAATAAATTGTATTATTTATTATTATTTTCTATATATAAACCTAATTTTATGATTATTCCGGGCCTATTGCCCAGTGATCTGCAAATTTATGGTTATGGCTTGGAAAAGTATCTTTTCCGGCGCTCTTATCTGCAAGATGCAGGTCCCTTGACCCTGGTATATCTCTAATGGGGTACCGGAAATGATGACACTAAGCTTATCTGAGGTGTTATTTATGGAGAGCCCAAGCTTTTTAGAAAAAAAGTTGTTGGGCTCATAGGAAATAATCTGAGCCACTTTAACTATCCCCAAGGCAAGCCCCTGCTTTAAAGGTAAACCCTTTTTACCCTTGATGATGAGCTTGTGGTCAAAACTCTTGACCAGATAACTAAAAATTTTCTCGGCTTGGCTGGGATCAGCACTCAGCGTCACCTTGAACATGGGGCTGTCTTCCTTGAAGTTTGGGCTAGCTACAGGCCCTGCTGACGCACCGGGGGAGGTGGCAGAAGCAGAGGAGGCGAGGTCCAGATTGAAGTTTAAAGACCTGGTTAAAGGCCCACCTGGCGAGTTTATCACCAAGTTACAGACACCTTGTCCTTTGTAATCCTCCAAGGGCTTACCGCTGATCGTGACACTTGTTTTATCTTGGGAGCTACGTAAAGTTAATCCAAGTCTTTGGATAAAATAGCTATTGGATTCAAGGGAAATAATGGGCGCCACGTTGGCTATACCCGCTGTAATCGACTGGTTTACAGATTCACCCTTGAGGCACTTGATGTTGGCTTGGGAGGAAAATACTTGGGAAATATAAGCAAATACCCTCTCTGCTTCAGCTGGGTTAGTGCCCAAGAGCACTTTGAACATAGGGCATTGTTTCCCAGGTTTTTTAGACTCCACATTTCTGGCGCCACTGGTCTGAACCGTCGGCTGCCCTGGTGCTCTAGGTTGAGGCTGAGCCATAGGCTGCCCTGGGGCGCGAGGTTGGGGCTGAGCCATTGGCTGCCCTGGGGCTCTAGGTTGAGGCGGATCCATTGGCTGCCCTGGGGCGCCTTGTTGAGGCTGGAACATCGGCTGCCCTGGTGCTCTAGGTTGAGGCGGAGCCATTGGCTGCCCTGGGGCGCCTTGTTGAGGCGGAGCCATTGGCTGCCCTGGTGCTCTAGGTTGAGGCGGAGCCATCGGCTGCCCTGGGGCGACCTGTTGAGGCTGGAACATCGGCTGCCCTGGGGCGACCTGTTGAGGCTGGAACATCGGCTGCCCTGGGGCGCCTTGTTGAGGCGGAGCCATTGGCTGCCCT
>JAITII010000045.1 GCA_031279515.1 Deltaproteobacteria bacterium | reverse complement strand
AACTACAGTCGGGTAACCCGCTAAATCTGTTCCCCAATAGCTAGCTAGCTTACCGTAATAGGCTGCGAGGCCAACGCCTCCTCCGAAATCCGTCTGGAAGGTGATTGAATCAAAAGGATCGCCCGAATCAAAAGGATTGGCGTAGCGGAACTCATTACCCCAGGAAGGGGCATAGCCCAAAGAGGCCAAGCCTCCGGCTGTGCCAGGGTTTCCTTCAACAACACGGCCAGCTTGGATGGTGCCCCAAGGGAAGGTAACCTCAGCCCAGAGGGAACGAGTATAGATCCTCGTCCCTTCAGTAGCTCTGGCTTCATAGCCATCTATGTTCTGGATACCCCATCTCTGATAGTTGGGGCCGCGGAACTGCCAGTGAATCTTGATGTTGTCATCGGGAAGTGGAGTGAAGGTAACTTCTATCTGAATCTTGTTCTCAAAAAAATTGTCCCGGTCTAGATTATCTTCATCGGGAGTTCTCAGAAAATTTGAAAGAGATTCGTGGTAAACTTTCACATAGCCTTGAAACTCGATAGGCGAATTTGCAACAGCTGGTGCGGCGGAAGCCGCTAGGAACACTCCCAGCGCCAACGCTAAAAGTTTTTTCATTTTTTTCTCCTTGTTAAGAAAAATATGACATTTATAAATGAATTGGACGCTTTAGCCCAAAGTGGGAAAAAACATTTGTCTTTCCCACCCCTCTTCAGCATCTAACTCAGCCATATCCAATGGAAATGACTATAGAATTAATAATTTAACAACGTCTAAACACATATTACCCATAAAGATAGCAAAAAACAATAAAAAAATGTAAAGAATGTGTTCAGAAAACCATGGTGATTCGAAAATTATAATGCAATATCGGGGCCAAATGGGCCCTCTGCTAAAAGATGAGGTATTATCAGGGTATTAATATAGTTTCAAATTTTTATTAGCTATTTTATGTGTTAAATTGGCCACACTTTAGCTTTATATGAAGTTTTTTATCAATATATCCAGCTTATTCAAGTCCTTATTTCAACAATTTACATCTAAAATTGGTAGTCTTTGTGTCCATTTAGAAGTCGCTGGCGGCTAAAAAAGCTCCCAAAGCCTTTAGCTATAAGTTTTCTACTGCCCATTAACCAGCAGGGCTAAAAAAACCCTTTGATCGAGGCGTAAAAAGTCTCTAAAATTCCAGATGAAAAAAGATATAGAACATGTAGTAGTAATATAATGCAATATCTGCACTATATAGCAAGAAGATTGATATCTCTGGCTAAACAGGTCCTTTTTAGCTAGTGAGCAAAATTTTGCAAGAAGAAAAATACAACTATATAAGCCTAATAAAAAATTAGATTAAACCAAATATAGTAGCACCCTTCTGGTGTTGCAAATTTCACTCATGTTAATAAGGGGATTTTTGGGCCAGCTATTACCTTCCATCATTTCTCCAGAACATAGGCTACCTGAAAGATACGCTATTTAACCAGGGCAACAAATTTAGTCTGCTTACTAAATTTACCTTTTATTTTTTGTGGTGAGAAAACACAAGGCTCTATCCAAAAAAACTCCCCTTAGCTGCCCCCGGATTAAGGCAGGGAGCAGCTAAGGGGAGTTTCACAGACAATCCTACTATATATAAATACCCTCTTAAACCCCTGCTGGGATAAATACCCTCTTAAACCCCGGTTGGCGGGGTTTTCTGCGGGCAAACTTTATCTTGTACGTGGGGTTTTCTAGCTACTGCCTTTTTCGACTTGGTACTTTTTTAGCTCCTAGGACCAATTAGCCCTGAAAGGTCTTAACTGTCTGGTCCAAAAACTCGGGGATTGGAATGCCCTGGGGACAGCGATCCACGCATTCCCCGCAAGAGACACATAGATCGGCCCTAGAAGTTGCAGGTACCATCAAACCGTACGCCCATTTATAGTGGTTCCTGGCCTCCTGGGCCTCAAACATATTGTATTGATTTAGAAAACTGAGGTTCTGGGGGATATCCACCCCTGAGGGACAGGGCTGGCAGTATCCGCAGCCAGTACAGTTAACCTTAATCCTGTCCTGAAAAAGCACTTGGACCCTTTGGATCAGGGCCTCGTCGGCCTGGGTAAAAGTTCCTGGGCGGTACTTTTGGGCTACCGACACATTGTCGTCCACCTGCGCCATGTCTGACATTCCGGAAAGGACCACCCCGACTTCCGGCTGGTTCCACAGCCAGTTGAGGCACCAGGCAGCCAAAGACCAGTCCGGACGGGCTTCTTTTAAAAATTGCTCCGCCTCGCTAGGCATGAAGCGCACTAAAAATCCGCCCCTCAATGGCTCCATTATTACAATAGCTACATTTCTTTGGGCTGCCAGTTTTAAGCCCGCTTGGCCTGCCTGGTACTTGGTGTCCAAAAAATTATATTGGATTTGGCACATACTCCAGTCGTAGCTTTTTAAAATTGTCTCAAAGAGGGGGTACTCATCGTGGAAGGAAAACGAGGGGTAGAGGATGCGTCCGTCTTTTACTGCCTCGTCGAAGAACTCCAGGATCTTTAGTTCCTTCATGGGTTCCCAGGTAGAGTTCCCAAACCCATGGGCTAGATAATAATCGATGTAGTTGGTGTCCAGGTTCTTCAACTGGAGATCCAAGAACTTATTCATATCAGCCTTGCTTTTTATCGTCCAGAGGGGAAGCTTAGTTGCGATCTTGACCCTTTGGCGGTAACCATCTTTCAAGGCCTGGGCAAGGAAGGGTTCACTTGCTCCAGAGGTCCCAAATGCCCCCGAAGTGTGGTATACGTATGCCGTATCCACATAGTCAACCCCCCTGTCTATTGCCGAGCGCACCATTTTTTGGGCCAGCTCCAAATCAATATCACCGGGCTTGGGACCTTTTAAAGGAAGGCGCATACAGCCGAATCCCAGGATAGACGAACTGTCGCCCGTCTTTCCCATGGCTCTTTTTTCAATCATAGTTCTACCTTTTCGCTCTGCGTCCTAGGAAGCTTAAAAGCTAAAGGCTATTTAAAACTCTTTAGCTTTGATTATTTTTTTCCCCTTAGGTCGAACTCACTTATTTTTCATTTGGTTTAAATCTTAAAAATTAAAGATTTAGAGAAAACTTTAGAGTTCTAAGGGAAGCTTGGACGGGGATTAAATTTTATTTTAAAAAAATCATTTTTTAAGCTTTAAAGCTGGAAGGCAAATCCTTTTTTTAGCATTAAAGCTGGAAGGCAAATCATTTTTTTAGCTTTAAAGCTGGAAGGAAAATCATTTTTTAAGCTTTAAAGCTGGAAGGTTTTGGAGGTTTGCTCCAAAAACTCTGGAATGGGAATGTGCTGAGGACAACGCTCAAGGCACTCTCCGCAGGATACGCACTTATCTGCTCTCTCACCAGGCTGACTCATCAATCCAAAAAAGAACTTGCAGCGGTCCCTGGCCTCCTGGGAGTCAAAGAGATAGTACTGGTTTAAAAAATTGAGGTTTTTGGGTATGTCCACTCCCGAGGGACAGGGCAAGCAATAGCCGCATGCCGTACAGTTGACCTTCATCCGAAGCTCAAAGTACTCCACCACCTCTTTTATCCTGGCCTCGTCGGCTTCTGTGAAGAGGCCGTCACGATAGGCCTTTGCTGTTTTAATGTTGTCTTCCACCTGTTCCATGTCTGACATTCCGGAAAGGACCACCCTGACTTCCGGCTGATTCCACAGCCAGTTGAGGCACCAGGCAGCCAAAGACCAGTCCGGGCGGGCCTTTTTTAAAGGCTCTCCGGCTACAGGAGGCATGTATTTCACCAAATAGCCTCCCCTCAATGGCTCCATGACCACCACGGCAACGCCTCTCTGTGCAGTAATCTTTACCCCTTCCCTGCCAGCCTGGAAGTTCGTGTCCAGGTAGTTGTATTGGAGCTGGGCCATCGCCCAGTCATAGCTCGTAAGGATTGTCTTATACAGCTTAAAGTCGTCATGGAAAGAAAAAGAGGCAAAGCGTATGCGTCCGTCTTTGACCGCTTCGTCAAAAAAATCCAACATCTTATAATTAAGCATGGGTTCCCAGACTTCTTTGTTGAGATTGTGGGCAAGGTAAAAGTCTAGGTAAGAGGTATCCAAAAATTTGAGCTGCATATCCAAATATTTATGCATATCCGCATGGCTCTGTACTAACCAAGTGGGAAGCTTGGTAGCCAGCTTCACCTTTTGCCTGTACCCGTCTTTCAGGGCATGGGCTACAAAAGGTTCGCTAGCCCCGGGCTGGCTTCTGTCACCAGCACTGTGGTAGGCAAATGCCGTGTCCACATAGTCCACTCCCTGGTCTATGGCCGAACGCAGCATCTTAGTTGCCAGTTCTATATCAATGTCAGAGGGCTTAGGACCGGACAAAGGCAGACGCATGCATCCAAAGCCTAAAATGGACGCACTTTCTCCGGTCCTCCCCATGACTCTTTTCGCTATCATGACGAGCTCCTTAGCTTCTTTCCCCAGGGGATCTGTCCCCAGAAAAGCCTTTCTTTCCATAATGATAAAAAGAGCTT
>JAITII010000128.1 GCA_031279515.1 Deltaproteobacteria bacterium | reverse complement strand
TCCCCTAAAGCCCGCTCTAGCTTATTTTTCTAGTTATTTCAATATGTTAGCTTTCTATCCAGAGCTTTTTCCCTTGGCTCTATTGATGCCAGCCTTGTGCCCCTATCTAGCACTTTTTTTAATCTTCCCTCTTAACCACTCTTTATTTACTGGCATTTATTTGAAGGTTTTCAAATTAATTCCATATTTAAATCCCTTTCGCCCAAAATTAATTATTTTTTAGATTTTCCCCTTTTTCCTCCCAATAAACTCCTATTTTTCTCACTAGCTATTTTTAATCCTGGAATTTCTCCAAAATTTCCAATTTATTAGCTAGATAAATCGTCAATTTCCCCTAAAATTCTCATAAACTACTCTAGAAAAATACCTTTTCTTTTTTTGAGCTCACTATGGGCCTATTTTTGGCTTCTCGTTAATTTTGCTAAATGCTTGAAATATATCAATAAATTACTATTTTACGGATTTTCCTCCCCCTAACTGCGCTTTTTAAACCCCAATATTTACCAGGAAAAAACCATGTTTATTCAGGCTAAAAATGGTAAAATAAATGAGGAATTAAGCTTCCTATTTTTTTTCTGTAATCAAGAATTAATCTCCTTTAATATATCCGGATTCCACCTTTGCCCTTGTGATAAGGCTTTTTTTTCTGGGGAATTAATCTAATAAACTGGCCGCTAGAGCCTTGAAGGACTTCTACTTTTAGGTTAAAATCGGCGAATTGTTTTTTACCACCGTTATTAACCATATTACATATAAAAGCCGCTAAGCTTTAAGATGGGCCCATATTAGCGCCCGCGCCCACGGAGTTTTATGAGCGCTCCATTTTTTTCTAAATTCAATCTCACTCCAGAGGAGAAAGATGCCACTATTGCCGTCATAGGCCTAGGTACCCTTTTCCCGGGAAGACCGGGGGTAGCTGGTTTCTGGTCCGTCATCAAAAACGGCCTGGATACCATGAGCGATATCCCCTTGGAACACTTCAATGCAGCCGATTACTACGACCCCGATCCCAAGGCTCGGGATAAGATCTATACCAAAAGGGGTGCTTTTATCAGCAAGGTGCCTTTCGAGCCCCTGCGTTACGGGATCTCCCCTAAAGATATCGATTCCATTGATACCACCCAACTTTTGGGCCTCTTAGTTGCCGATGCTGCCCTAACTGATGCCGGCTATCCAGTGGACAAGTCCGATCACAGCCGTACGGCTGTGATAGTTGGTGTTACCGGGGCCTTGAAGATGACTGTGACATTAGGTTCCAGGTTAGCTCATCCTCAGCTAAAAAAAGCCCTTTTGGAATCCGGGGTGGATGACAATACCGCCAGGGAGGTATTGGAGCGTTTCGCCAATCAATTTACACCCTGGCGGGAGCTCTCCTTTCCAGGGCTCTTGGGAAACGTCACAGCAGGACGCATTGCCTCCAGGCTCAACCTAGGGGGCGCCAACATGGTGGTGGATGCCGCTTGCGCCAGTTCCCTGGCGGCTGTCTCCCAGGCGATTTTAGAGCTCAGGGCCAAAAGAGCGGACCTCGTGGTCTCAGGGGGGATGGATACCTTTAATGATCCTTTTATGTTCACCTGCTTTTCTAAAACCCCTGCCCTTTCCCGCACTGGTGAGGTCAAATCCTTTGACGAGGCCGGGGACGGCACTATGCTGGGCGAGGGCTTAGGGGTCGTTATCTTACAGCGACTAGCTGACGCAGAAAGGGACAATAACCGCATCTATGCAGTCATCCGCGGCGTAGGCGCCGCCTCTGATGGAAGGGGTACGGCCATCTTCGCCCCCAGTGCCCAGGGCCAGAAAAGGGCCCTGGAGGCGGCATTTAAGGAAGCGGGCTTTGGTGCTGACACCATAGAGCTGGTGGAAGCCCATGGCACAGGTACAGCTGTGGGCGATGCCATAGAGCTTTCCGCCCTAAGCTCCCTCTTTGGTGAAAATAAATTAGGCTACCCCTGGTGCGCCCTGGGTTCCGTAAAATCGCAGATAGGACACACTAAGGCAGCAGCAGGCATAGCCGGGCTTATAAAAGTGGTCCTTTCCCTCCACCACAAGGTATTACCGCCCACCATCAAGGTAAAAAACCCACTAGCTCCCTTAAAGGAAGAAAACTGCCCCTTTTATTTAAACACAGAGGCCAGGCCCTGGTTTGCCAGGGGCCAGCACCCCAGAAGGGCTGTGGTTTCCGCCTTTGGTTTCGGGGGGGCCAATTACCATGCCATCTTGGAGGAAGCCGGTGAAATAAAGATACCCTTTGAGACAGGTGTCCACCTCTTACCCTTTTCTGCCTCTAGATTGGAGTCCATCGTCCAGGATATTAGGGATCTGGCACAAGATGCCTGGTTATCTGTGCCCCAAGAGTCACTGGGCCAAGAAAGGGTGGCGCAAGATTACTTTAGCCAGGCTGTGGACTATCATTTTCGCTCCCACCCTTCCTTTGATAAAGATGCCCCTGAAAAGCTCTTCTTGGCCTTCCCGGCCCAAAGGGCCAGGGACTTTTTAAATACCTTAGTGGACCAGCTATCAGCGCACTTTCAAAATCGCGACATGGTAAGTCTTCCAGATGGTATCTTCTTTGGTAGAAACAAGGAAGAAGAGCTGGTGTACTATATACCTGGCTCCTTTTCTTTAGAGCCAGGTACAGCTAAGGAACTTGCCTTAAATTTCTCCCACTTCCAGATGATCCTAGACCTTTTTTCCGAAGGCTATGAGGGTACTCCCCTAGGGCTCTTACTCTACCCGCCAGAGCTATCCCTAAACTCTTTAAAGGAAAAATGGTTAAGTGAGCTCCACTCTCCCTTGGGGAGCTATTTTCTAAAAACAGCCCTTTCCATAGCCCTCTATGAGCTCTACTCCTTTTTCGGCATCACCAGCAAAAGGACCATGGGCCGGGGCCCTGGGCTTTTAGCAGCCTTAGTTATTGCGGGCTATCTACCTTTAAAAGAGGTGATCATAGCCTTGGGGAAATTGGCCCCAAGTGATATAGAAGGTTTAAAAGAAGCCTTAAATAGCCTTCCCATAGAAGACCCACCCCCTGGAAAGCCGCAACTGGTAAATACCAATGGTGAGCCCTGGGAAAGCTTAGCTCTGATAAAATCCGCCCTTATGGCGGATTTTGAAGAGCTGTTAAATAACCCCGAGGCCTTCCTGCAAGCCTCGCCCGATGGCCTTGCCAGCGGGCTTATCATCTATGCCGGAAGCCCTGTAAGCCTAGAGGCAGGAGAGCTCTCTTTAAATTCCAAGGTAAGGGTCTTACCGGCGCCCAAGGGGACCTTGGATTTTGCTAAAAATCTTGCCTACCTGGCCTCCATTGGCCAGCCCGTAGCCTTTAGGAACTGGTCCTATTTCACCTTCCCGCCGCCCAAACCCGATGGACACCACGTGCTTTTATCCGGGGCCAATACCTATACCCCAGAGCCCTCACCGCAAGTCAGAGTCCACAAGGCAACAGAAGTTAGCGGCGAATTGGAAAAAAGGGTAGACCGTCTGGCTAAGGCCCAAGAAGAATCTTTAGAAGAGATGCGGGCTATTAGAGAGTTTCTCACAGAAAATCTTTCCTTTGCCCCTGGCGCCCAAGGGGAAAGGCCCTTGGGCGGCCCAGGGAAAAAGACCATAAAAGCTAGCTTTTTATCCAGTTTTTCTGAGCTAAGGGCCAGGGTCCCTGGAGGAAATGGCTCTGGAGCTCAGAAAAAGCCCTCCTTGGCAGGGGACCCCCAGGGCTTAGATTCCATTAAGGCTCCTTTTGATCCCCTAAGCTCACAAGGGGCCTTTCATGTCTTAGCTGAGATAGTAGCTAAAGAGACAGGCTACCCACCTGAATCCTTAAATCCTTCTTTGGATCTGGAAAGCGATTTGGGATTGGACTCCATTAAAAAGGTGGAACTTTTTAGTGAAATAGCCCACCACTTTCCCGATATGGCTATTTCCAACTTTTCTTCCTCCCGCACCCTAGGAGACCTTGCTGGAAAATTAATAAGCCCTCCTCAACATTTAACTTCTAATAGTTTTAATGACTATAGTTCCCAAAACCCTTTGGAAACTAAGGCCCCAGGGTCGCACTCGGTCCTTGGAAGGGGCCAAAAAGCTTCCCAGACTAGCTTTTCTGGCTTTTATTGAAAGCCCAAGGCCTCTACCATCATAGTGCAAACTATAGCCAAGGAGACTGGCTATCCAGAGGCCACCTTAAACCCAGAGCTTAACTTAGAGGAAGACCTGGGGCTGGACTCTATCCGCAAGGTGGAGATCTTCTCTTCCATCTCCGAGACCCTGCCCCTTTTGGAACCTAAGGACCTGGCCCGGGCTACAACTATTGGCGATCTCTTTAAGCTTGCCGACCAGATGGAAACTACTGGCCCTCCCCTACCCTCAGCCCCTAGCTATGCCGAATACTTTGAAAAGCCTACAATGGACCCCCAGGCCCTAAGTGCCGGCTCTCAAATACCAGTAGGCTCTAATAGCCCAGCTCTAAAAGCTACTAGGACTTTTGGATCTTTTAAGGCCACAGGCCCTTCTAGCTTAGCTTCCAATTCTGCCTACCCCTTAACAATAGAGATCTTAGCCAGGGAAACGGGTTATCCGCCAGGGTCCCTAGATCCCTCTATGGACCTGGAAAGCGATCTGGGTTTGGACTCTATCCGCAAGGTAGAGATCCTCTCTTTAATTTCCGAAGAGCACGGCATAAGCCCCTCCCAGGACCAAACCCGCCTGGCCCAGGCCAGGCGCCTTTCCGACTGGCTGAGCTTTTTTCACAAAGATTATGTTGATAGCTCTAGCCCAATAGCTAAAGAGCGTGGGGGCAACCCTAAGTCCTACCCCCAGCCCGAAAGCCCAAAAGCTTCCTCTTCTCTCATTCAAAATGCCTTGGATGCCTCCATTAAAGCCAGCTCCCAAAACGAGATGCGGGCTTCCAATATCTCCGAATT
The DNA here is from genome assembly GCA_031279515.1 of Deltaproteobacteria bacterium. Lineage (GTDB taxonomy): Bacteria > Desulfobacterota > Desulfarculia > Adiutricales > Adiutricaceae > JAITII01. Next base: position 17,751 of record JAITII010000128.1, on the reverse strand, counting down.
TGGCTCTCCTTCTAGCTACTTTCACGAGAAAGCTTTAATGCCCCCCGCTCCCAGTGAGGACCCAGAACCTCTGATAGATCCCGATGAGCTCCCCAAGGTCTTTTCAGTAATTGCTAGCCCCTATACCTTAGATAGCCAGGAAATAGATCTAAAGGAGTACTCCCCCATAGTCATCTTGGGGTCCAATACCCTTTCTAGGTCCATTGCCTCCCACTTTGAAGACAAGGGCTTGGAAGTAAGCCGCTATCCTTGGCAAGAGGACTTTACCCAAGACTCCATAGTCCCGGCAAGCCTCATCCTAGTCTGGCCAGGACCAGATTCCGATCCCTCCCTTATCACCCAGGCCCTCAAAACCATCCAGGTCCTAGGCTCTAAGCTCAAAGCTATAGTGGGGATAACCTTCCTGGGCGGTTACTTTGGTTGCCCCCGCCCGGAGGGCGGGGGAAGTCCCATTGGCAATAGCGCCTCAGCAGCCCTAGCTGGGCTCATCAAGTGTGCTGCCCTGGAGTGGCCCGGAGTCTTAGCTAGGGTAATAGATCTCCCCTTGGCCACCTATGAAGTCCTCTTCCCCTCCATGGAAGGTAACATCTACCAGAGCCTCTTTGTCCCGGGTCCTGTGGAAGTGGGACTTCCCACTGGGGATAAAATAATCCGCTCTGCCCTTGCCCCCTATCCCCTCTCTTTAAGCCCTGGCTCTAGCCTACCCTTAAATGAAGGCGACACTGTGGTGGCAACTGGAGGGGCTAGGGGTATCACAGCCCGCATCCTATTGGAACTGGCCAAACATGTGCGGCTGCGCTTTGTCATCTTGGGAAGGACCCCACCGGGGCCCCGTGAACCAGCCTGGCTCATGGTCCACAATACGGAACAAGAGATCCAAATGGCCCTCCACAAGGCCTCAGATGGGAACTTGGCTCCCAAAGAGCTAAGTTTAAGGGCCAAGCTCACCTTAAATTCCCGGGAACTTAATGCCAATATAGCGGCCCTAGAGAAATTGGGAAGTGAGGTGGAATACCTCTCTGGAAACTGGCTGGATCCCACTTGGGCACAAGCTTCTGCCCGCAAGCTGAAACAAGCCTTTGGGCCCATCAAGGGCTTTATCCACGGGGCTGGGATCTTAAGAGACCACTCCATCTTGGGTAAAGACCCCCATGATTTTGCCCGGGTCTTTGATACCAAGGCCCAGCTAGCCCAGGTCCTCTTGGAGGTCTTCCGGGACGAGCCCTTGTCCCTCATCCTCTTTATGAGCTCCACCACAGCCCGCTTTGGCCGCAAGGGCCAAGCGGACTATGCTGCTGCCAATGAGGTCTTAAATAAGATGGCCTGGGAAGAGAACCGTACCAGGGGTAGTGCTGTAGTCAAATCCTTAGGCTGGGGACCCTGGAACGGGGGCATGGTGAGTAGCGCCTTAAAAGAGCTCTTTAAATCCGAGTCCATTGGCCTTATTGACCTGGACCTGGGGGCAAAGAGCGCAGTAAAGCTCCTATCCGACTCCCCTGGAGGGCCAGCCGAACTTCTTATCTTGGGCCAAGGAACAGATCTTAGCCTTCTTAAGCCTTACCTTAATAGAGAAGATGGCCTATGACTTTAAGAGACCCTTCCAAAGTAGTAGCCATCGTAGGTATGGGCCTGGCCTTGCCAGGGGCCCTTAGCCCGGAGGAATTTTGGGAAAATACCCGGCTAGGCAAAAGCTTTTTCCGGGATGCCACTTCGCAAGACTTTGGAGCTGACCCCAAGGGCTTTGTTACCCAAGATGATACCTCTGATCCCACTTTGGATAAGGCCCCTTCCATTAAAGGCGCTTGGATACCTTACGGCTCTGTGGACAAAGGATTCTTACAGGGCTTAAAGCTTCCCAACCACTTTGACCCGGAAGAATGCGACGAATCGCTCATCTATTTGCTCCACTCTGGGAGCCAAGCCGTAGCCCAAACGGACCTTAGCTCCCACGACCCTAAAGATATTGGGGTCATAGCCGGCCACATTATTCTGCCCACCCGCGCCATGAGCGAGGCTGCTATTAGCCTTTACGGAAAAGAAGCTCTAAGGGACTGGGATTTTAACCCCTTTGCCCCTTCGCCCCACACCAATCCCTTTAGATCCACTGGCTACTCAGCTCGCCTCCTATCTGAGGCCTTGGGTTTTACAGGACCTGCCTTTACCTTGGATGCCGCCTGCGCCTCGTCACTCTATGCCATTCACATAGCTTTTATGAAGCTTATTTCCGGATCTATTAGCGCCTGCTTAGCCGGAGGCTTGGCCAAGGCCGATCCCCTCTTTACGCAACTGGGCTTTGCCCAGTTGCGTGCCCTTTCCCCCTCTGGGGTATCTGCGCCCTTTTCCCTAGCCGCCGACGGACTACTTGTGGGAACCGGGGCCTCTATCTTTGTCTTAAAAAGGTTGGATAGGGCCTTAGTAGATAAAGATAGGATCAGGGCTCTTATCTTAGGTGTGGGCCTTTCCAATGACCGCAATGCCAATCCCTTGGCCCCCAATAGCACAGGGCAATTAAAGGCCATGGAAGAGGCCTATAAGCGGGCAGGGACAAGCTTTCCCTCTGGGGACCTTGTGGGGACCTTGGGACTAATAGAGGCCCATGGGACTGCCACTAAATTGGGCGATACTACGGAACTGAGCTCCATTAAAGAATTTCTCTCCCAAAAAGAGGGCCTTTTAGCTTTTCCCCCGGTCATAGGCTCAGTCAAGGGTGCCATTGGGCACCTTTTATCCGCTGCCGGGGCAGCGGGGCTTGCCAAGGCGGCCTTGGCCTTAGAAAACCAAGTGCTCCCGCCCTCCACTGGATCTACTAGTATCTCCCACCTAGACATAGAAAAGGGCCCTAATCTTGCCCTCCTAGCTGCCCCAGAGCCCTGGCCCCAGGCGGCCAATGGCGCTAGGCTTGCTATGGTAAATGCATTTGGTTTTGGGGGTGTAAATGCCCAGGCCATTTTGGAGGCCTATGAGGCCTCCCAATGGGAAAGTCCGCAAAAGGCCCTTCCCAAGCTTATCCGTCCTCCCTTGAAGTGTAACCTTATAAGCGCCCGTACGGTCCTGGCACCTTGGCTTAATTACGAGGCCTTGGCACGCTACTGGCTCACCCCTGAAGAGCCTCCGGTTGCCAGATCCAGAAGGGTAGGTAGCTTAAAGGCTACGGGATTTTTCTTTGAGGACCTCATCTTAGATGCCAATGGCCTTAAGATCCCGCCCAAAGAGCTAATAGATGCCCTCCCCCAACAGACCCTGGCCCTAAAGGTGGCCTCTTATGTCCTAAAGGCAGCGGGCCTCAATCCCGATGCCTGGCCCCAGGGCTTAGACCCCGATAGGGTGGGGATCTTCATGGGCGTAGATACAGACCCCAGGGCCTCTGACTATGCTGTAAGGTGGCTTGCCCCAATCCGGGCAGCTAATAAACTTATTGACCAGGGAAGATTGGACCCTAAGGACTTGGATTCTTTTATCCAAGAGCTCCGCTCTGGGGGCCCGGGGCCTTTAACCCACCCCAAGGTCCTGGGGGCCTTGGGGAGCTTAGTGGCCTCCAGGCTTGCCCGCATCTTGGGTATTGGCGGGCCTTCCTTTACCCTTTCGGAGGAAAGGGACTCTGGGTTTAGGGCCCTTAGAGAAGCTATCCACTTTTTAAATGACGGCACCTTGGATCTGGCGCTGGTGGGCGTTGTAGATACCTTTGGGGACCCCAAGACAGCTGCCTTAGCGCCTCGCACCATCTGGGTGGAAGGGGCAGCTGGGATGCTCCTTGCCAATGATAATGGCGCCAAGATACTGGCCCCCCTAGCTGAACTGCATCTAGAGGGCCAGGCCATGCGCCTGGGCCCTCTGTCTGGGCTCTTTGCTGTAAACCGCAGCGGTTTTTACCTAAGGCACCACATCAAGCCCTTGGGAAGGGGTCAGGGCTTTAGCTATTGGCTGAAAAATCCAGAGGATCCACCCAGGGAAGTGGCAGGTCCTGGCTATGTCTTAAAAGAGTTCCAGGGCAGCTTACCCAGGGCTTTGACTGTTCCTCCGGAACCTGTGCGCCCTGATATCTGGTTTTTCGTGCGGGGAAGGGATAAAGGGGAGATAGATAAAAACTTAAATGAGCTTCTTTCCTTAACTGAAGAGCCAGGTCCCATCCAGACCTGGCCTACACTAGCTGCAAGGTATGAGGAAAGGCATGAGGACTATTCCATCCCCCCGGCCATGGCAATTTTAGCTAAAAACCCCAATGAGCTCTCAGCTTTAATTAAAAAGGCCATAGCTGGTACCCACAGGGACTCCGACCCTAAGCCTAAGATATTTACTGCTACAACCCCCTTAATAGGAAAGCTAGCCTGGGTCTTTCCCGGGGCAGGAAATCACTACAAGGGTATGGGCCGCACCCTGGGGATGGCCTTTCCGGACCTCATGAGTACCCTGGAAAGTGAGACTACAAAACCCAGACAGGTCTTCCAGGAAGAGCTCTTCTGGGAACCCAATTTCAAAAAACCCACCACCAGAGAGGCCCTCTTAGCCCAGACCGTCTTTGGGGTCTTAACTGGAAGGGTCTTAAACAAACTGGAGATAGTACCCCAGGTTACCTTAGGCTACTCATTAGGTGAGACGGTTTCTTTAGTTGCCACAGGCATCTGGCCAGATAAAGAAGAGCTCTATGAGTCCTTGATGACCTCTAAGCTCTTTGACGGAGAATTAACAGGCGAATTAACTGCCCCCAGGGCCTATTACAACTGGCCTCCTCATAAACCCCTGCGTTGGCTCTGCGGCCTCTTTCCTAAAAGCGAAGCCTCAATAAGAAAGGCCATGGAAAAACTTATCCCTGCCCTGCGCCACAGGCTCCATGTGCTTTTAATAAATACCCCGGAAGAGACCCTGTGTGGAGGTGAACAAGAGGCCGTCCAGGCCCTTTCCCAGGTCCTGGGAAGCACCTTTGTGCCCATTGAGGACTTACCTAGCGTACATGCCCCGGTGGTAAGTCCTGTGGAAGATGAATATAGGGCCTTCCACACCAGAAAGACTGTCCCCAATCCCAATATAACACTCTATTCCTCCTATAGTGCCCTTCCCTTGGAGCAGAATCCTACAGCAATTGCCGACTCTTTAACTAAGCAGGCCCTTTTAGGACATAACTTTCCAGAGCTTATTAACAGGGCCTATAATGATGGGGTACGCTTTTTTGTAGAATTGGGCCCCGGAAATTCTACTTCCAGGATGATTAAATCCATCCTGGGAACTAAGCCCCATATGGCCCAATCCCTTGGAGGAAGCCCCATAGATGAAGGCTGGGCTGGGATAAGCCGGGTCATAGCTGACCTCTGGCTAGCTGGTTACCCCTTAGTTCCGGAAAAGCTGATACCCAAGACTATGCCCAGAAAGTCTGGGCCCTTAGATGTCCCTATTAAGTTTTCGCCTCCAACTTTTAACTGGCCCACCCCGGAACCCAGGGAAAAAATCCTCCCTTCCCCTAATGCAGTTCCCAAAGAGCAACAAAAGGGCCGCGATGAGGACTATCTCTCTTGGCTCAAAAAACAGACCTTACCTGACACTAAGCCCTCCGAAAAGGCGCCTACTTCCTTGAAAGCTTACTCCAAAACGGGACTGCGGACAGTAGAGATCCCCCAGAACCCCAGATTGGCGGCCAAGACCCAAGGTAAATTAGGTCTCCGCACTGTGGAGATCCCCCAAAATCCCAGGCTCACCCGCAGGCACGACTATTCCCAGTCCTCAAAGCCCCCTTACGCACCCCCCAGCCAAAATCCCGATGGGCTAAGTGCCACTTTGCCCAGGGAACCCAAAGAGCTTACTACCCCCAAGCCCCAGTTAGCCTCTTTTCCCAAAAAGAACTGGGAGCCCCGCTTCAGTCCCCCAGAAGAGCCAAAGGCAGCCCTTTTGGAAGTTAGAACCCCAAGGCCTCTAAAACCCCTGGAAAATCTTAAACCCCTTGCCCCAGAGGCACCAGAGCTCCCCCAGTCCATGGCACCGGAGGCCCCAGGGGGAAAGTCCCAGCCACTAGCCCCAGAAGGGCCTGGGGGAAAGTCCCTGCCACTAGCCCCAGAAGGGCCGGGGGGAAAGTCCCTGCCACTAGCACCGGAAGGCCGGGAGGGAAAGTCCCAGCCACTAGCCCCAGAAGGGCCTGGGGGAGAAACCCAGGCCAAAAAGAGGGGAAGGCCCAAGGGCTCAGTTAAAAAAAAGCCTCCAGAGCCTATGCAAAGTACCATCTTACCGGTCTTGAATAGGGAAGATACCTTAGAATTTGCAACAGGTAGCATCGCTAAGGTATTTGGAGAAGAATTTAATGCTGCCGATAAGTTTCCCTCCAGGGTGAGGCTCCCTAATGAGCCTTTAATGCTGGTGGATAGGGTCTTAAACCTGGAAGGGGCACCTAAGAGCTTAGGTCCTGGGAGGATAGTAACTGAGCACGACGTCCTAGAGGGCGGCTGGTACTTGGATCAGGGAAGACTTACACCGGGCCTTTCTATTGAATCCGGACAAGCTGACCTTATGCTTTCCGGGTACCTGGGAGCAGACTTTAAGACTAAAGGGCTAGCCTACTATAGGCTCTTGGACGCTGAAGTAATCTTTCTAAGGGATCTGCCCCTTCCCGGAGAAGTTGCTCGCTACGATATAGGGATAGTAAAATTTTTTAATCATGCTGAAAGCATCATGTTCCGCTTTGCCTTTGAGGGCTCCATTGGAAATGAGCCCTTAATGTCCATGCTAAATGGATGTGCCGGTTTTTTTACCCCCGCTGCCCTAGCCATGGGAAAGGGACTGGCTAACCCTACACCTAAGGCAAAACTAGAAGGCGAAATGGAGCCAGGGGCCATGCCCCTGGCTGATTTCACCTATCCAGTAAGGTTAGAAGAGGCTGAGATAAATCTTTTGCGCCAGGGCGACCTTGGAGTCTTAGGCAAAAAGCCAGGTGACTTGCAACTGGAAAATCCCAATACATTGCCCTCTGGAAGGCTTTCTTTAATTGACAGGGCGGCTTTAATAGATAGATTGGGAGGCGCATACAATAGGGGCTTTATTAGAGCAGAGGCAAAGGTAGACCCAGAGGCCTGGTTTTTAACTTCTCACTTTACAGGGGACCCTGTGATGCCCGGGACCCTTATGTATGACGCGTCTCTGCAGGCCCTGCGGGTCTATCTTATGACCATGGGCTGGCTAGGGGAAAATGATACTGTCTGTTTCCAGCCAGCTATTGGACTTCCCACTTCCTTAAAATGCCGGGGCCAGGTAACACCTAAGACAAGGTCCGTGGCCTATGAAGTGCATATAAGAGAGCTCTCCTATAGGCACAAGGAAGAAAAACGCGCTAAAAAGCCAGGAAGACCTTCTAAACCACAGCTCATTCCCTTCTGCCTAGCTGACGCTATCATGTGGGCCGATGGTAAGGCCATAGCTGAAGTAATAGGCATGACCTTGACTTTAACTGGGGCCTCAGAAGAGTACTTTGCCTCACTTTACAAGCAAAAGAGAAGGCTAAAAGATGCTTCTATAGCTAAAGGAAAGGGGGCTCTTAGTGCTAAAGATACCAAGATTTCCCAAAATGCCCCAAGCCCGCAAGCTCAAGAGATAGCTCCAAAAGTAGCTACTAAAAGCAAGGTCTTTAACCCCAATGCCCGCACCTTTTCCCATGATGCCATCTTAAACCTTATTACAGGCAGGATGTCGGATACCTTGGGAGCCCCTTACGCCCGCTTTGACGATGGGTCCTTTGTAGCTAGGCTTCCGCAAGCGCCCTATGATTTTCTAGACTCCTGCGAGATAGTAAAAGGAAACTTAGCTGAGCTCTCCATAGGATCTGAGGTATTGGCCACCTATAATGTGGACCCTTTAAGATGGGTCTTTACAGAGTCAGGTATTCATAATCCTTTGCCCTATGCTGCCATCAATGAGGTTGCCCTGCAACCCTGCGGCTTTCTGGCCCTGTATATGGGCTCAGCACTACCTTTTGCCGAACCTATGCATTTTAGAAACCTAGGGGGAGACGCTGTAATCTTAAAAGAGATAAGGGCCCAAGAGGCGCCCAAGCGCCTTTTAACCAGGGCAAAGCTCTCTAAAAATAGTGTCCTAGGGGCCATGACTATCCAGCACTACGAGTTCCAGGTAACTACAGAAACAGGGGACCCTGTCTACCAGGGAATAACCCACTTTGGCTTTCTTTCACCGGAAAACTTAGCCCAGCAAAGGGGACTTCAGCTGCCTCCCGCCCAAATAGAGGCCCTCTTAATGCCCCCAGGCCTCAGCCAGGAAAACTATCCCAGAGGCCCCTCCTGGCCCAAAGGAAGATGGCGGATGCTGGATAAGATTCTCTACAAAAAAGGTGATACCTCTCAGATCTGGGGCCGCACTATGGTAAATCTGGGAGGCTGGTTCTTTGCTGCCCACTTCCCCCAGGACCCTGTCTGGCCGGGCTCATTGGGACTTGAGGGCTTCATAGAAGCCGCCAAGGTGCTCATTGCTCAGAAGTACTACCCCAAAGTTCCCCTAGAAGATCTAGAGGTAAGCTTTACTGCCCCCTATCCCAAGCTTTACCACAAATGGCTCTATCGAGGTCAGATTCTTCCCCTGTCGCGAAAATGCGTTTGGGGCCTTAAGGTCACTAAAGAAGTAAAGAGCAATAAGCTAATAAGCTTTAATGGCATACTCTGGATAGACGATCTGCCCATCTACGAGGTGAGCGACTTTACAGTGGCGATAAATCATGAAGGACAATAGTAAAGATAAAGATAGCCAAAGCTTAGATTCAGCTGGCGCCCATAGGCCTTGGGATAACCCCTTGACCCTAGCCTTCCAGTGCCTTAACTACCTAAGGTACTTAAAAGACGTGGGCCTTAGCTCCCTTATACCTTTTAGCGCCCCCCTTCCCACTCCTAAGCCATTTAAGAGATCTACTCCCCCATTTCCCCAGAGCCAGTCTCAAGCACCCCCCAAGGGCTGGGGAGAGTCTATATCCCCAAGCCCTAGCTTCCAGCCAGCTAAGCTAAAAGGTTTTCCTACGCAAGCTAAGGGAACGCCCTTTGCTACGCAAGTACCGCAAGTAACGCAAGCTAATAAAGCACCGCATGCTAATGAAGATACGCAAGCCTTTCTTTCAGTTCCCTCTACTGAAGCTAAAAATACAGCGGCCGGCACCCCCTTCTTAAAGAACCCTTGGATGCAGTTGAAGGCACCTCCCAAAGACGCACTAAAGGGCGACCAAAAAGCCTTGGGAAATAGCTCCCAAGGGACCTTGGGAACCAAAACCCCAATGGGAGAGGGGGATTTTTTAGATGTCTTTAACCTGCCTGTAAAAAAGCCTTCCGCCAAAAAGCCGCCTCCCCTAGCCCATAGCCCCTTTCGCAAAGGGCCCTCCTTTGATACCAGCACGCGGCTTTTTGAAAAGGAAAAGCCGGAAGATACTCAAAATGGAAAGGGAGAGGAGAAGCTTTCCGAAATCGAGGCAGCAACAGATCTTAGTACCCTGGAAAAATTCGTATCTAGCTGCAAGCTTTGCCCCTTATGCGAGTCCCGCAAAGGCCAATTTTTTGGAAGGGGGAAATTGGGGGCTAAAATTCTCTTTGTCTCAGATCCCCCCAGCTTAATTTCCGTCAAAAGTAACGCCTATCCTGGAGGGGAGCAAGGGGAACTACTTTCCAAGATTATACAAGGGGGGCTTTTATTAAACGAGGAAGACCTCTATATCACCCCAATAGTCAAATGCGAGATTGGGGCACCGGATCTAATAAATGACCTTACCCTTAAAATCTGCACTAAAATTACCTTAAAAGAGATATCAATAGTGTCCCCCACTATAGTACTGGCCTTGGGGCAGTTAGCAGCCCAAAGTCTTTCGGGACTACCAGATCCCATGGATATCTTAAGAAACAAGCACAAAGAATATCTAAGCATAGGGACCCAAAAGATCCCCCTGGCCATGGGCTTTAGTCTTAACTACATGCTCCAAGAGAAGGATAACAAGAAAAGGTTCTTTAATGATCTCCAAAAAATTAAAAAGCGCTTGGAACAAATAATTGAAGAACCTAAGTAAGAGCCCCTTTTAAAAGCTTAAATTACCCACCTGCCAAAGCTTTTATAGCCCCCTATGGGAATTATTGCCCTATGGGATTTATAGCCCCCTGTAGGAATTATTGCCCCCTGTAGGATTTATTGCCCCCTGTAGGAATTATTGCTCTATGTGATTTATTGCCCCGGGGGATTTATAGCCCCCTGTAGGAATTATTGCCCTATAGGATTTATTGCAGCTAAAAACTTTTTTATTGCTACTTAAAAAAGTAAAAATTAATATATCTTTGGGGAAATCTTTTTCCTTAAAAAATAATTTTTTGCTTCCAAATTTAGTGCAAGCGTTGCAACAATTTTGACAAATTGTACCATTTACGCACAAAATTTCTTGCCACTAAGGTACAAATGCAGGGAAAAAATAACCATCCTGTATATTTATTCCTATGGTAAAAATTTTTTATTTAAAATCAATAAGTTTAAAATCATATTTTTCTGTTGACAGACGCCTTGAGATTTCCTACTCTTTTTATAGCCTAGTATTTTTAAGCTGCTTGGCTTATAAGCTAATAGTAATTAGCTTAGCTAAATTTTGTCACTTTTTTGGGAGGCTAAGATGATAAAAGCTAAACATCATGTACTTATTTGCGGCGGGGGAAAACTTGTAGGGGATAAAAAAGGTACCTGCAACAGCCGAGATTCCCAGGGACTAGTAAAAAAACTGATGCGGGAGCTGGAAGATAGGGATTTAGACTCCGAGACAATAGTAAGCGTTACAACTTGCTTTGGGATCTGTGATAAGGGTCCCATCATGGTCATCTACCCTGAAGGCAAATGGTATTCTGAAATCACCTCGGAAAAACTAGTAGACATCATTGACGAGGAACTGGAAGCCGATGGTTAAAAAGTTAAGCGTAGGAAGATTATTTAATATTTACATCCCTAAAATTAGCTTTTTCCTGATTCTATCTCTCGCTTTAAACCCCTTTGAAAAATCTAGGGCTATTTTTAATGCCCCCTAAAATAAGGCCCTTTTTGGGCAAAGATGGGGGTTTTTCCAGAGCAAAATGTGCCAAATCTTTTGTTAACTTCAAAGCCAAAATTAGAGGTCTTTAGCTAGTTTAAAAGCTTGCTATTTTCCCGCAACAAAATTTTTATACTCAAAATAGCATTTATATATACAAAATAAGCTAAATTTTATTTATCTCACCACTATATGTTGCTTAATTATGTTAGTGCCTATCAAGGGCTTCCAGCTGGGTCTTTCACCTTGTGCCTTTAAAACTAGCTAGCAAAAGCCTTGCGAAAACTTAACAAGCTAGTAACAAAATGCTTTTTAGTGCGCTTATCGCTTAAAAATGCCTTGGTAAAGGGATTACCCGTATTTAGTAGACCGCATTTAAGCTTACCCCTAATTTCCCCTCCCCACTCTAGGAGGGGTTTTTTTTGCCTTTTTGGAGTTAGCCTCAAGTTTGTTTAGCTCTTAGGGGCCAATAAAAGAGAAAAGGTCATTTATTTAGTGGAAAATTACCATAAAAAGCTAAACCCATATATAATGGGGCAGGTTTTAAGGTTTTAGACATTTCTCTACAAAAAGGTAAGCTTTAGTCATGCGCTTTCCAATCTACATAGCCTCCCCTGAAGAATCTCGCACCCTGGATAACCTAGCTGCCCACGAGTTCTCTCTTCCGACCTTAATACTTATGGAAAACGCGGCACGTTCCATCTTGGAATGCGCAGCCTCCCTGTGGCCGGATCTCTTAGAAGGTAAAAGTTCCGTCTTTATCCTCTGCGGTCCTGGCCAAAACGGAGGGGACGGTTGGGTACTGGCCAGGCTTTTTTCCTCCCTTGGCCATAAAGTTTCTGCATATCTGGTAACTAGCAAAGGGGTCATGCCCCAAGGTGATGCCCTCATCAACTATAATGTGGCCAAAAACTTAAATGTGCCTATCTCCATAGTGGATGATGACGCATGTCCCCTCCCAGAGTGGGGTAAAGCAGATCTGGTGGTGGACGCTATCTTTGGTTCAGGGCTATCCAAGCCTTTAGAAGGCCAGCCTAAAAGGATATTGGCCTCAATAGAGGCTGCTCCCAGGACATTTAGGGTCCTGGCGGTGGACCTTCCCTCTGGGCTCATGGGATCTACTGGGGAAGCCTTAGGACCTGTGGTACCGGCGGATCTGACGGTATCTTTGGGCACCTTAAAGCTGGGCCTCTTTTTACAACGTGGACCAGAGCTCTCTGGTGCCATACGCTTAGGTGACATTGGCCTGTGCCCTCCTATGTACAAAAGCGCCCCTCCCAATGGCATTCTGTTAAACCGCTATGCAGCTCAAAGGCTCTTGCCGCCCCGTCCCATAACTGGACACAAGGGGACCTTCGGGCATGCCGTTGTAGCCGGCGGCTCCCACGGAAAGACCGGGGCCTTGACCTTAGCTGCCATGGGAGCCCTCCGCTCTGGAGCAGGTCTTGTAACAGCTGCCCATCCCCATGTATTGGCCAAGATTATGGAAGAAAAACTAACCGCTCCCATGACCCTTTCTCTTCCAAACTCAGATGACGGCTTTTTAGATAGGCGGGCTGCCAAACCCTTATTGGATTTCCTAGCCAATAAAAGCGCCTTGGGTCTAGGGCCAGGACTGGGGGTAAATGAGGACACCAAGGAATTTTTATTGGAGATCCTCTCCGATCTACCCCTACCTTTGGTCTTAGATGCCGACGGGCTTTCCACCTTAAGGTATTACCATAAGAACCTTTTGGAGAGAAAACACCCCACTATAGTGACTCCCCACCCAGGTGAGGCGGCAAATCTACTGGGTACTAGTCCAGATGGCATCCAAAAAGATAGGCTAGCCGCTGCCAAGCAATTAGCCTCTGAGACAGGTGCCACGGTAGTCTTAAAGGGACACAACACTATAGTTATGGAGCATACTGGTATAAACTATTATATCTGCCCCAGTGGAGGCCCCATTTTAGCCACTGGAGGCACCGGCGATCTGTTAACTGGTCTTATCACAGGCTTTTTAGCCCGTAAGATGGAGCCTTTTGCAGCAGCCGCCCTGGGAGTCTATGTCCACGGCCGAGGAGGCGATCTGGCGGCTGGGGAATTCGGTGATACCGGGGTGTCCCCCGGTGAGCTACAGCTCTTCTTCCCCAGGGTCTTTAAAGAGCTTACTTTGCCCTAGCAATAAATTTAGGCCAGAAGCATTAAGATGCTTCTGGCCCGATTCCTGCATTTACAATGCCCTTTAAGGGCCTTTTTGGCTTTATTTATAGGGGGAGTAAAGGCGCAATTCTATGTCTAAGAAGCTGATATTTATCATTATTTTGGTCCTGGCTCTAGGGGCAGGGCTATATTATTTCTTTACCCGTGGAGGGGATGATGCGAGTAATAATTACCGTACCCAGCGGGTAATAATTGACCAGTTGCGTATAGCAGTATCCGCCACGGGCACCTTGAACCCGGTACGGGTGGTAAATGTAGGCACCCAGATCTCCGGGACGATTTCAGACATCTATGTAGACTTTAATGATACAGTCCAGGCCGGGCAGGTATTATTAAAGCTGGATGACGAGCTCTTTGCCGCCAAGGTGAAGATGAGCGAGGCCAATCTAACCTCGGCCCAGGCGCAGATGCGCCTTGCCGAGATTAAATATGAGCGCCAAGAGCGGCTCTATAAGGCAGGATCCTCTCCTAAAGAAGAGCTAGATACAGCTGAGGCCAATCTCTCTATTGCCAGGTCAGCTGTAAATCAAGCTGAGGCTTCTTTAGAGCAGGACCGCTATAACCTCAATAACACCACCATAATCTCCCCTGTAGACGGGGTAGTAACCAATAAGGCCGTGGACGTGGGGCAAACAGTAGCTGCTAGTTTCCAGACCCCCACTTTAATAGATATTGCCCAAGACCTATCTGAGATGCAGATAAATGCCAGCTTTGCCGAGGCAGATGTTGGAAGACTGAGAAATAATCTTTCAGCCACCTTTACTGTGGACGCCTTTCCGGGCCTCACCTTCAATGGCACTTTACGCCAGATTCGCTTAAATCCCACCATTACCTCCAATGTAGTTACCTATGTGGTGGTAGTGGACGTGGAAAACCCTGATTTAATCCTCTTACCTGGCATGACAGCTTATGTGGACATAGAGCTCTACAAGGAAGAAAATGTACTTCTTATTCCCAACACGGCCTTAAACTTTAAGCCGCCCTACCAAGCCGCAGATGGTGAAAAGCCGCCAAGTCCAAATCCAGAAAGCCCCGAGGCCGATGTTGTACCAAATCCTGAAGATAGTCCAGGGGCCACTACAGCCGGAGAGACTCCTACCTCTTCCGGAATAGAGAGCGCCCAGAGTGCATCAGTTTCAGCTAGCGGGCTACCATCTCCGGACGACCCCCCCACCAGGGGAAGGGTCTACATCCTGGGTAAGGACTTTCAACCAGTGGCTGTAGATGTGCTCTTAGGTGCAACAGACTTACGCTACACTGTAGTTAAGGGAGGCAATTTAAAGGAAGGGGATCTGGTAATTGTAGGTGAGAACACCACAAGCACCGGGAGCAGCCTCTTTGGAGGCGGTGGTAACGCCAGACCCGCTGGGAGACCCTTTTAGTGAAGCGCATAGTAACTACAAGGGATCTAAAAAAATCCTACGTAACGGGCGCTGGCTCACTTGAGGTGCTCCACGGGGTGAACTTTAAGCTGGACGAAGGTGAGTTTACCGCCATCATGGGACCCTCTGGCTCCGGTAAATCCACCTTCATGAACATCCTAGGTTGCCTGGATGTCCAAACCTCAGGTGACTTTGAACTCTTGGGCGAGAGTGTGAAAAACCTTAGCCCTGACCAATTAGCCAAACACCGGAACCGTTTCATAGGTTTTGTCTTCCAGGGTTATAACCTCCTTCCCAAGTCAGATTTAGTGGAAAACGTAAGCCTTCCACTTCTGTACTCCAGGGTACCTGCCGCTGAAAGACGCAAGAGGGCCTTAGAACAGCTAGATAAGGTAGGATTAACCCCCTGGGTGGATCACTTACCCACCCAGGTCTCAGGTGGGCAGCAGCAAAGGGCCGCCATAGCCAGGGCCCTAGTGGGAAAACCCAGTCTCATCCTAGCTGACGAACCCACAGGAAACTTAGATAGCCAGACCTCCGATGAGATCATGCAACTCCTAATATCTTTAAATGACGAGGGTACAAGCCTTATTCTAGTCACCCACGAACCAGATGTAGCAGAATGCGCCAAGAGGATAGTCCGCTTCAGAGACGGTCTTTTGGTGGAAGATGCCCCTGTGGAAAAAAGGAGGATACCCTAGATGTTCTTTTCCATGTTCATGGAAGCCATAAGGGCCATGGGTGCCAATAGGCTACGCACCTTTCTTACTATGCTGGGCATGGTCATTGGAGTAGGGGCAGTGGTGCTTATGCTGGCAGTTGGAGAAGGTACCAGGATAACCATCAAAAATCAGGTGGATGCTTTAGGCACCAACATCTTTATAGTCCTGGCGGGTTTTCAAAATACCGGAGGCGTACGCTCCGGGTCAGGGCAAAGGCATACCCTAACTGCCTTAGATGCCGAGGCAATAAGGCAAATGGACGACATTGTCGGAGCCACCCCTGTAGCTATAAGTAATCTCCAGCTAGTGGCCGGGGGTCAAAACTGGAATACCCAGGTAAATGGTGTAAATGAGGACTTTTTAGTTGTCCGCTCCTGGGACGTAGCCGAAGGCAGGCCCATGGACTATCTGGACAGCCAGTCCGCCAGCCGGGTTATCTGGCTAGGCAAATCCACAGCTGAAGAATTATTTGGCTCCACAGACCCTGTGGGAGCCACAATTAGAGTGGGCATGGTACCCTTTACTGTAGCGGGCGTCTTAGCCTCCAAGGGCCAGAGCTTGGATGGAAGGGATCAAGACGACACCGCCATAGTACCCTTTTCCACCTTCAACCGTTTTTTAGAGACCGGTCACTTTCAGTTCATGGTGCGCATGATCATGGTGAAAGCCAGAGATGGCGCCAATATGGACCAAGTGGAAGAGGACATGCGCCTTCTACTTAGGGAACGCCACCGTTTGGTGGACGCCATGCAGGATGACGACTTTTTTATTAATAATCTTTCTGCCTTAATGGACTCGGCAGAAGAGATGGCCAGGGCCATGACCTTGCTCTTGGGAGCTATTGCTTCCGTATCCCTGGCAGTGGGGGGGATTGGCATAATGAACATCATGCTGGTCTCTGTAACCGAAAGGACTAGGGAGATAGGCATCAGACTTGCGATAGGTGCCAGAAAAAAAGACATTCTCTCTCAGTTTCTGTTGGAGGCCATGCTGGTATCCTTCACTGGAGGCTTTTTGGGGCTTCTTTTGGGCTCCTTAGGGGCATCTATTGTCTCCTTTGCTATAGGGATGACTGTCTCTGTGACGCCTTTTTCTATGATCCTTTCCTTTTCAGTCTCTTTGGGTATTGGTATTTTCTTTGGCTTCTATCCTGCCTGGAAGGCAGCTAGCCAAAACCCAATAGAGGCATTGCACTATCAGTAAATATGACTCTATTGCACTCTGGGCGCAAAACCTACCATAAATCCTTTTGGCCTCAAGGTAAAAAAACTTAAAAAAAGGTTCTTCAAGGCGTAAGAAGTCATCCCTAAACCCTGGACTTTGGAGCTAGACAGGGTCAAAGGACCCGGCAAATCTCAAAAATAAAAAAATTTAGCTCTTTTCTTCTAAAGAGCTCTGGTTTTCAATTAAAATTAGATTTTTTCCCCTGGACCTTACTTTTGGGTCTAGGTCACCCAAATGATTTGCTACTCGTTGGCCAAGCTACCTTAGTCGCGCAATGATAAACTTTCTAATAAGTAATAAATCCTAGCGGCCTCTTTGCCACTATGTTGTCTATAAACACGTTTTATTCCAGGCGACTTATGCATTTCCGCCTTAATCTTCCCTTAAGTTCTTTTCATCGAACCTTAAGGTGTTTTAGAATAAAAACCTAGATGGCATTCATCTTTACCTTGGGAAATTTAGAAGTAGCAAAAGTTGAAATGGCAATTAAAACTATTACCTTTGTCTCTTGCGCTCCTTGGCCTCTTGCCCATAGGGCAACAGGTGATATTACCGTTTTCTTCTTTGCCAAAGTCAAACAAAAATTAAACTTGATTGGTCTTTAATTTTTCTTTCTCTTCTGTTTTTTCTTCGACCTTTCCGAAGCCTTGCTGTCATTAACCTTATTTTCCTAGAACTGGGGAATAAAGCTCAGCACCATTTTCCACCGTGCTAGAGTTTACATCTCCATTGCCAGCGTCTGCTATAATTTAGAGGAGTTATTCCTTTGTCCTTTAAGTCTTTTATTGCAGGACCGAGTGCAGCTTGAGTCATGGTCGCGCCTTAGGTCTCAAGCGCAAATAAAAGAGATAATATATTATCGTTTTATCTTCAGATCAGCGAGAGCGGTTAGCGCTTTTCAGAGCTTTAAAGCCTTTTCCTATAAGGTCCGTCAAAAGCGGCTTCCGGATCAAAAGATTATAAAAATCGGAGCGGATCTGTTTAGGTCTTTTGGCACTTCTTGGCTAAGGGCGTTCACCTGAGGCTTGGGTGATGTCACACTGGTTACCTAAAAGTCTTAAAAGGTTCTTGAACGGAAATCTTGGCGATTTGCGGGTTATTTTCAAAGGGTCTTTTCAAAATGCTTATCTTGGGCCATGTCAGCTACGATGCTTTCCCGTTTTGAGGGCTTCATTTGACGGCAGTCTTCTTTGTCAGAAAT
>JAITII010000101.1 GCA_031279515.1 Deltaproteobacteria bacterium | reverse complement strand
CATTTTAGTAGAACTTATTTTTACAGGGTTTTAAGAAGACTAGTAAACTTTGTTTCTAGTTTCGCCTTAGATCTTAAAATGTTACTATCTCCAATTTCCCATGATGACAAATGGTGCCCAGTAGGAAGGATGTGAAAAGCCTGTACCATTCCAAGGGTCGGCAGCTGGAGATTCGCTACTGCCGTAAGCTGCTAAGGGTTTTCCGCGGGGACGTACGCTAGGTGGCAAAGCAATATTATTCATAAGGTTAAGCTGGGCAATTTTTAAAGCTTGGGCCTTATCTAGGGAATCATTGTAACGAAGGGAGTAAAAATCAGCCATTAAATTAGCCGTGGAAACGTCGTTAACAGGCCATAAAGTAGCCAGAACTGACATTGCTCCCTTTTTTAAGGTAGCTTCCCCCAAGCTTTCTATTTCCACGCCATTACCATTTGCAATCCCTGTGGCGGTGTCGCAGGCGGAAAGGGTTAATAGATCTAAATTACCAAGAGAAAGCCCTCTTTTTATAGCATACACTGTGAGAGGAGTGCCATCGCCAAGAAGGATAAATGACTCATCTTTTGTGTTTTCAAACTTGAAATGACTGGCAATGTGGACAATTGTAGCCCCTGTTCGAAGGTTTTCATAAAACTCTTCTTGGGTGAAGTTATCATCATAAAAACTTGTTCCTGGGATTACTCCTTCTATTGAGTCGTCAGTTTGAATTATGGCATTAAGCTCGTCTTTTACTGCTAAGAGGGCTGGAAAATTTGGATAGTCCTTGGTTACCCCAAAACCTAAGGCAATGGGAGTAAGGTTGGGGTCCTGGCGCAGCTTATCTCTGGCAGTATCAATAAAGAGTGCTGTGGCGTAAGACTCTATTAGGAATTTTTCCCCATCATAAAGAGCTCCCATGGGTATGTAACGCATAGGGCCATCAAGGTAGAACATGATGGTCGTAGCCTTAGCTCCAATAAGTTCGGCTGCAAAAGGTCCTATTATTAAATCATATAGCTCTTTTCCCATCTTTCTAGGATCTAAAGACGGGTTATTTAATAGGTAATAAAAGGTCTTTATCTTCTCTTCTAAATCTTTTCTAGAAATGGCTGATTCTTTCACAAGTAACACGTTAGGTGTTGTGAGGAAAAGATAAAGCGTGTCTTCTGCAGCCAAGGCGTGGATAAGAACAGCACCATCGCCTAAGGTGCGCAAAGTTTCCGGTAAAGATTCAAGATTTTCTACCTTTTGAGCTTTATGTTCATCGCCAGTTGCTGCTAAGATCTGAGGAAGTGCATCGCAATAATCCCAAAATGTCTGGGTGGCGACTAAAATTTCAGAATCTAGTTCCGCAAGGCGAATTGTTTCCTCAGGGCTTAACTCTTCATTTTGCTTTTTCTCCTCTAAGCTTCTCCGCTCTCTTCCCAATGCAGACAAGGTGTCTGTTGTTTCAAAGTATTCAATCATCGCTTGGCCTTCGGGAGTATTTTCCATTAAAAGATCCCTGGCAGCGGAAGTATAATCCAAAGAAGGGTCCAAATCCGGATCGGATAATTCGTCTATCTTAAGAAGAGATAGTACTGATTGCGCCTCTTCGGGCCGTCCTGCTTCTAACAAAAGCTTGACTAAATAATAATATCTTTGTTCAACCATTTTCAGATAAGAGTCTTGAAGAATATCGTCAGTTGTCTTTAGAGAATCTCTGGTGAGCTGAGAAGAAGCTATTGATCTTTTGACGTAAAATATAGCCAATTCTAGATTTCCATTTTCATAATATGTATTTCCCAGATTGTAGGCCGATAAAGCTGTTGAAGGGTGCTCAGGGCCTAATACTTTTTCTTTAATTTCCAACGCTTCCTGGTAAATAGCTAAACCCTCGGGTAAGTTTCCGAGTTTAATGTAAGTATAAGCCACATTGTTCATGGTCAAAAGAGTTTGCGGGTGCTCTGGGCCTAAGACCCTCTCTTCTGCTTTTAAGACTTCCAGAAAAATGGCCAAGGCCTCGCTATAGTTTCCATTTAAAAGGTAGACAACAGCCGTATTGTTCTTGGACAAGAGCGTTTGCGGATGCTCCGGGCCTAAGACTTTTTCATAAGCATCTAAGACTTCCTGGTAAATTGCTAATGCCTCGGTATAGTTTCCACTTTTGCTGTAAGCAAGGGCCATATTGTTTTTGGTTTCTATTGTTTCAGGATGGTTTGGGCCCAGTACCCTTTCTCTTGCTTCCAATACTTCCTGAAAAATAGCTATCGCCTCGCTAAAGTTTCCGATGGCAAGGTAGGTAGAAGCCAAATTGTGCTTAGTATCAAGCACACTAGGATGATCTAGGGGCAAGATTTTCCCATAAGCATCCAAGATTTCCTTATAAAGAGTTAAGGCTTCGTTGTAGTTTCCAAGTTCATTGTAAGCACTTGCCAAATTGTGTTTAGTTATGAGAGTATCAGGATGATCTGGTCCTAATAGTCTCTCTCTAATTTCCATAAGTTCAAGGCAGAGAGCTATAGCTTCGCGAAAGTTTCCGTTAGCTATGTAGGAAACAACCAAATTGTTCTTAGTAATAAGCAAATGAGGATGCTCAAGTCCTAAGACTTTCTCTTGAGCTTCTATGACTTCAAGGAAAATAGCTATCGCCTCACGAAAGAGCCCCAGTGCATGGTAGATATTAGCCAAAAAGTGCTTAGTTGCAAGCGTATTGGGGTCCTCTGGGCCCATAACGCTTTCCTCAAATTGCAGGACTTCTTGGAAGAGAGCTTGCGCTTTTTTATAATCTCCTAAATTAAGACTAACGACGGCAAGATTTTTTTTGGTGGAAATTGTATCTATGTGATCACTACCTAGGGTTCTTATTTGGATAGGTAGAATTTCATCTATTATATCCTTAGCAGTTAAGTAATCATCATCAAAGGCGTAATGCATAGCAATATTGATTTTTGCCCGAAGCACGGCTGGATGCTCAGCTCCCAATATTCTTTCTTGTTGTTGTACTGCTTCTATCTCGTTATTCAAAGATTGCGTATCTACATTTGAGAAGTTTGCGCGAACTAAGAGCAAGTTTGTACTTTTGGCTGATTTAATTTTTGTCTTTATTGTTGGAGGATCTAATGATCCAAGGGAAGTTAGATCCGTTTCCCCCCTAGTAATAAGTGTTTCCACATCCTGAAACTCTGCTTTTGCGGCATTGAGGAAAATGCAGTGCACCAATGTTATAAAGGCAATTATAAGTGCTAGGTTTAAAGTGTAATATGGTTTAGTCATACGCTTTCTTTTGACTCCAAGCTGAAAATGTAATTTATGGTGCTTATCATGATAGCATACTATTGCCATAAGGCCAAGACCCAAAATTTAACCTAAATTAGTTTTGGCTCTTTGAAAATCTCTTTAGTTTATTTTAAGATAGTTTTTTCCTAGCATCCAAAAGCTTTCTATTTCTTGCCAGACAACGCCTGAAAGCGCTTTAATTGTAAGATTTCTGTTAATTTTGAAGATTTACAGTTCAGCCTCTTAAATAATTTTATATAAATGGCCATTTTTATGGTAAAAATCCAAAAGGGACGAGCCAATAAAAGGCGCTAATGCAAGCTAAAATGAAAAATACTCATTTAAAGTAATATAATTGGGCTCTTTGAAATTTCGCGTTTATGGTTTTCCAGCTAGCCTAAGCCGCTGTAGCTTAAACCGATTGTGCCTTGCATCACTTAAGGGGCTTTTCTAAGGCGCATCTTTTGTTTTTCGCTAGTAAAAGCCACCCTAAAGCCCAGCCTTTCGTTATGAAATGTTTCTTCTTCTCCGGCCCTGTTTTCAGAGCGCAAAAAGGAGGGGTCTTTGTCATAGCCGCCTCCCCGCACTGAGCGCTCAAAATAAGGCTCGCCTTCTGGCCCTTGGGGGTCATTTTGCGGGCTATTGCTATAGTAAGTTTTATCGTAGCGGTCTGCCGTCCACTCCCAGACATTGCCGTAAACATCATGTAGACCCCAAGGGTTGGGTTTTTTCTGACCCACCTTGTGGTGTTTATCGTCTGAATTAGCAATATACCAGGCGTAGATAGTAAGGGAAGACGGGTCATCTCCAAAATGCCAGATAGTTGTAGTTCCCGCCTTAGTGGCATATGCCCATTCAGCCTCGGTAGGTAACCTGTAATTATGTCCAGGGTCCTTGCTGTTAAGTAAATTTAAAAAGCTTTGGATATTTTTGTAGGTAACACTTTCCACAGGGTGGTCTTCAGCTACCTGAGAGCTGGGATTATTTCCCATTACAGCCATCCATTGGCCTTGGGTTACCTCGAATTTGCCTATGTAAAAATCCTTGGTGATGGTTACTATATGTTGTGGGGTCTCGTCTGGGATAGCGTCCCTGTCCACATTGGGATCGGAACCCATGAGAAAGCTTCCTGCTGGTATGCGTACAAACTCCATGCCTATACTGTTTACATAGTTTTCCTGGGCCTTGAGGCTGCCTGAGCCTATGAAAATTATGACCAGGGCCGCTATGAAAAGTATTAAGAGATTGAAACGCATGGGTGTGGGTTAGCTAAAAAGTCCTTATGGGGTGTTTGGGTTAAGGTTATGCCCAATAAAGCCTAAGGGGGGTAAGGCTTTAAAATTCTAGCTATGGTTTGGCTGAAAGCATTGGCAAAATTTATCTTTTTTTGCCTATTAGATAGCTCGAATTTTACTCCTATTAATTTACCAGAGGCTTTTTGAGCTTGCGATTAAAAATATAGCACAAAAAGGGGCTTTGTCTTAGAAGCTATTTCTTTTAGCTGTCACTTTTATTTATTCTTTCGGGTGGTTTCCAGGTTTTAAAGATTTCAGGGGTGCGTCCATAAAGGGGAAGGGGGGGATTGTCTAAAAGAGATTCCCTTTTAGATAAAATAGCCCCCAAGAGGGCCACGGAACTGGGTTCCGGTCCTTTGGGGGGTAGTATCTCAAAGCCTTCTGGGGCTGGGGGTAGGAGGGCACAAGCGGCACCATTTAGTAGTACTGGGCCCTTTATGCTACTTAAAAGCTTTGGGGGGAGCTTGGAGAGTAATCGGCTTATTTCCTCATAAATGTCCTGGGGTTTTACTACTAGGATGGCACCAAGGCCTTGGGGGAGCTTTGGGGCATTTTGGGGCCCTTCAATAAGATAGAGGGAGCTAAAGACCTCTTTGTGCCTGGCGTCAATAACCGGAGCTATGAGGCGCGGGCCCTTTAAATCTATCATAGCAAAGGCCATTAAGCTGGGGACCCCAATTAAGGGGACCTTGGCCCCGAAGGCCAGTCCCTTGGCATAGCTAATGCCGGCCCTTAGGCCGGTAAAGCTCCCAGGGCCTCGGCCCACGGCAATAAGATCAAGGTCACAGGCTGTAAGATTGTTGCCATCTAGGGCCTTTCCCACATGCTCTGGCAAAAGGGCAGAATGCGAGCCTGCGCCTTTTATAGAGACTTCATATAGGGTGCGGGTGTGCTGCTCTGACTCAATGACGCTTAAGGCTAGCGTAAACCACTCTGAGGCCGTATCCCAGGCCAAAGCCAGCATGTCACTCGGTCCGTTCTATCTGCGTGGGGGTCGGGGGTTTTTGGACCAGTCTAGCAATATCGTTATAGAAGACAAAGATCATAAGGAGCCCTAGGGCGCATAAGGCAGCCATCTGAGTTATGGATCTAGTTTTGAGGCTAATGGGGCTCCCTTTAATGGCTTCTATAGTAAATAAGAGAAATTGGCCTCCATCTAAAATCGGCAGAGGAATGAGATTGAGTATGGCTAGATTTATGCTGATCAAGGCCATGAGCCATAAGAACATATCTAAGCCAGTGTGCGCCGCATCACCTGAGATTTTGGCTATGGAGATAGGTCCTCCCATCACCTTAGGTGAGATCTCATCTGTTGCTATCATGCCCCAAACCGATCTAACTGTTAGCATAGCTATATTCCAGCACTCGGCTGTAGCCATGTCAAAGGCTCTGATGGGACCAATCCTTTCATGATAAACAATGTCTACTTTTGAGGAGATTCCAATACGGGGGCTGTATATGGTATCTCCCTTTAGGTTCATCAGGGGTTCCAGTTCCGGCTGGATGGTAAAATCCATTGGTACTCCGTCTCGCATTATGCTAAGACGGATAGGTGCCGCGGTGCCGTCTGGGTTTAAAAACTTAGAGGGTTTTTCCTCTGTTCCCGTTATTACTGGGGCTACATCGTTCCAGTCTTTTACAGGCTCACCGTCCAATGAAACAATAAGATCTCCGGGCAAAAGTCCGGCTTTTTCCGCTGGTTTACCTTGAGGCACTTCCCCTATGACGGGGATTGTTCTGGGGCGCAACCCAAAAAACCAAATTTGCACAGTTTTACCTAAGAGGTCCTTAACCGCCTTTTGCTGGGGGCTTACGCTTAAGGTAAGGGGGACTCCGTTTCGACTCACTGTGAAAGATACCGCATCACCAGTATTTTTACCTAAGGTTTCCAGGATATCATTATAGTATTTTATCTCGTTTCCATCTAAGGCCAGGACCACATCATCCATTTGAAGTCCCGCTTGGGCCATGGGGCTATCTGAGTCCATGGGACCTAATATAGGTGACGTGTGATCGATACCCAGGTACCAGTGAAAGGCAAAGAGGGCCACGACGGCAAAAAATACATTAAAAAGGGGGCCGGCCAAGATTATTAAGGATTTGGCCCAATAGGGCTTGTGGGTGAGGGATCGGGGCTTATCCTCTTCTGAAAGTTCCTCATCTGGCTGCTCCCCAAGTAGGGCTACGTAACCTCCCAAAGGAATCATGCCCAGTTGGTATTCTGTCTCACCTTTCTTGAAAGAGAAAAGTTTGGGGCGAAAGCCTAAAGAGAACTTTTCCACCTTGACACCAACCAACTTGGCGGCCAAAAAGTGTCCGAACTCATGGACAAAGATTAAGATTCCCAACAGAACTATAAAAGAGACGATAGTGACGACCATTTTCTATCCTTGTACGCCCATTAGGCAGCTAACATTTGGGGATAGATTATAGCACATTGCCGGGAATGCTTAAGGCAAATTGTAAGGACCTAAAATTCTTATTTATAGCCATTATTCTGCCCTTTGGGTAAAGCCCCCATTTTTATCTCCATTGGGGGCGGCTAGTATCTTCATTAATTCCGGCCCCCAGGGCCGGAATTAATGAAGAATAGGCGAGATGGCTATGGGCTCAGAGATATTTTTAGGGAGCTTTATTCTTTCCAGAGTCTGGATTATTGTTTCAATACCTTCGGCTTCTGGATAACAGCGGGTCACTATGGCCATGAAGTTAATGGTCTCAGCTATGGCCTCCACTACCAGGCTCTTCTGGCCGGAAATTTCCTGATCGAGGTTATTCACCACAGGGATGAGGTAACTTAGCACCTTATGTGCCGCCTTGGCATAGCTGGGCTTTAACAAAGACAGGGAAGTCCCGTTAAAATGGGCTTGACCGGCCTGTCTGGCTACAACATAGGCCAGCTCCCCGAACTCCTCGTTCATGGCGTGGCGCTCTTCTGGGCTTAGCCCCTCCTCTTTTGAGGCTTCCCGGGCCAGAGCCTCCATACGATAAATGGTCGTAGAAAGGATCTGGAAGTGCTCATAGGCAGCATTTAAGTCCTCTATGACCAGGGGCAATCCCTCCATCTGTCTTTTAGCGGCTCTCACCGCCTCGGTGACATCTGGGGGCATACCCTTGGTGCCCGGAAAGTCTAAAATGGCAGACAATCTAGTGCTGATATCCAGCATTTCCGCTAATTCTTCTATCATAAGCATGGCTTTCCTCCCTTAAGGTCTTTTTTGACCACATGGATTGGCATAGGATATGCCGTAAATCTTTGATTATCGGCTATCTTTAGCCGTTAAGTAGGCTCATGGCCATCTCGGGCAAGGCATTGGCTTGGGAGAGAATGGCTATGGCCGCCTGGGAAAGGACTTGGTTACGGACAAAGTCCGTCATTTCAGAGGCTATGTCCACGTCTGAGATGCGGGACTCGGCCGTCTGCAAAGAGTCGTACATGATTTCCAAATTAGAGATGGTGTTTTCCAGGCGGTTTATATAGGCGCCCAGCCGGGCGCGGCAATTATCTTTCTTGGCTATGGCAGAATCAATTGCACTTAGGGCTTCCTGGGCTGCGCTCTGGCTCCTTAAGCCGGCTCCGGCCCAGTCCCCTCCAGAGGCATTCTGGACTTCTACGAAGTAGCGACGCTCCAGGCCCTCTATGCTGTTGTTACCAGGAACTAGGGCCTCACCTCCGAATTTGGCTCCCCCGTAAGAATAGAAGTTCAGGTCATAGGCTGACCCGGAGGCGCTGTTTCCGGTATTTAAGATCCACAGGTCCCTTTGATCTCCGGCATCCCTTCCTTCCAGGCGGACGGAAAAGGTCCCCAGTCCAGTGGGCTGGGACTTTAAAACTCCCCAGAATTCTCCGCCATTTCCAAAGTAGGACCCGTTTAGGCCCTCTTCTTCGGTTTCGTCGTTATACCAGACAATAGCCGAGGCATAGCGAGCATTACCTGCAATATCCACGCCCAATTGCTCGTCGGTGCCGAAGATGTCATCATTGTTTCCGCCTTGCTGGTTAAAGACATAGACCGACTTATAACCTGGGCGGTAGGTGTGTTCTTCCACCTTGGCCCAGAAGGTGTCGCTATTTTCATTTACAGAATGGGCAAAAGCAGTGGCAGGATCGGTTAGGGTAGTCACGAAGGCGCTGTCGTTTATGGCGTAGAAATTGAAGTCTTCTGGGTTCTCGCAGGCGCTCTGGGCCATGGTGGCGCTCCCCAGGTAATAGATTTCATCTCCTAGGCAGATGCGATGCATATTGTTATTGGCGCTTCCACCCACCAGGGAGTCCAAGGTCTCATCTACGCTAAAGTCTATGCGTACCCGAGACTGGGTTCCGCGGTTTACCTGGTCTAAGAGCATTTCCAAAGAGGTCCCTGACTGGATTTGATAGGCGCCAGCTACATAGCGACCCTTGTTTAAGGCTGTGTCTTCATTCTCCTCAAGATCCCAGTTGTAGCCATAGGAGAAGATCTGCCCAGACTGCCAGCCGGCTACGGGTTCTGAAAGGGAGGGGATACCCCCTCCGCAGCAGCCTTCTCCGTCCCCGTAACCCTCTAGGGGGGTGGTGCTCCAGATGTCGTTTTTCCAGTCTCCGGCAAGACGCAAGCCCGTGGAGGCCGTTGCCCTTAAATCGCAAATTCTGATAAAATAATAGTCTTCAGTTTTATTGTCCCTCAGGCCGAAGTGTACCTTTAGCCCTTGGCCGTGGTGGAGGGAGTTTATGCTTCCATTTAAGAGTTTAACTCCATTGAATTCAGTGGCATTGGCTATGCGGTCTATTTCAGCAGCCATTAACTGATACTCTGAGTTTATAATTTCCCTTTGCAAGGTGGTGTAGGTCCCTGTGGCGGCCTGCTCGGCCAATTCCTTCATCCTTAAGAGCTTCTCGTCTATGATGGCCATGGCGCCTTCAGCGGTGTTCATAAGAGAAAGAGTATCTGCGCAGTTGCGGATCCCTTGTTCTTTGACCTCCAGGTCCATTCTCATGAGTTCCCTTATCCCAAAGCCAGCCGGATCGTCTTTGGAAGTTCCTATCCTTAGCCCTGAAGACAGCCTTTCCGTGTTAATGGCTAGGCGGGAATAACTCTTATCTAAGCTATTGGCTGCGAAGATGGCCGGCATGTTGTGATTGATGACGAGACCCATTTTAAAGCCCCCTTATGGCAAGTGATTTTTCAAATTTCTTCGAAGTTTCTTCTAAGCCCCTAGAAGATCCTTCATGACTCTTATCGTCATTTTGCCGAGGTACTTTAATAAAATTTAAAAAAAAATTAGCTTTCTTAAAGGGAAGCTTAAGCTTTAGCTAAAGTAAGAGTTCTTTTACTATTTTACTTAAATATAATCTAAAGCCGTTTCTAGAAATAACCCCAAAAAAGCTCTCCCTTTTAATTTATCAAATCTTTGATAAAGCCCGCACTTTCCAATAGAACCAGAGCCTTTGGCCCAAATGGGCATCAAAATTGGACCCTGGGCGGCCTAGACATAAACCCCCCCTAGCTTAGCTCATACAAATTTTTGCAAAGGATACAGCAATTTAAGCATGAAAAAGACCAAAACTTTACTAACTTTTGCTACGCAAAAGGGCCCAATACTTTCGTTTTTTTTGCGTACTTTTATTATTTTGGCCCTTCTAGTTGTGACTTTGGGCCTTTCCACAAGTCTCTGCGCCCAAGGGGGAAGTGAGGCACAACTACTCACAATCGATGAAGCGGCTCTAAGGGCGGATTTGGATAAGATCCTGGATTCCGCCATAGATTCAGGGTCACTGGTGGGGCTCGTCTTTGTTGTTTATAAAGATGGCAGGCAAGTTTACTTCGAGGCCAAGGGCTACTCGGATCTGGAAAAGAAGACCCCCATGAGCCCGGATGCCCTCTTTCGCTTGTCGTCGGTAAGTAAAGTTTTTACCACTATGGCAGCCGGGGCCTTGGCCACCCAAGGGGCCTTAAACCTAGAGGCCCCAGTGGGAAATTATTTGGAAGCTTTTTCCTCAGCCAATGGCCAATTGGGAGACGGGCGGGCAGCTAACATGTTGGTCAAGCATTTGCTGACCCATACAGCAGGTTTGGATTACAATTTCAACGAGGGACCGGATGGACCCTACAACGAGTCAAAGGTATCCAGCGGCTGCGATTACGTCCCCAATCTCACCCTGGAGGAAAACATAGAGCGGATAGCGGCCCAACCATTATTATATGACCCGGGCTCAAACTTCGTCTATTCTGTAGCCTCAGATGTCCTGGGCGCAGTGGTGGCAAAGGCAAGTGGGAAAAACCTTCCAGCTGCCATGGAGAGCCTTATTTTTTCTCCCTTGTCTCTAGAGGGCGCGGGCTACTGGGCAAAGGACCCTATGCTTTTAACCCAGCATTACCGCAAGACCAAAGGCGGCTTTAAAAAGATGGAAGGGGCTGAGAAATTTAAGCTAGGAGGGGATAAAGTCCTAGTTTTAAATACCAATAGGGCATTGGATCCAGGGGCCTTTCCCTCCGGTGGTTGCGGTATGGTGGGTGATGCCAAGTCTGTTATTACCCTCCTTGAGGCCGTGAGGCGCGATGGTGGGGGGATAGTGGACCCTCAAATTATGAAATGGTTTTACCAAGACGCTATAGCGCCCTTTAATTCCTCGCCGGGGCAAGGTTTTGGGGCCGGCTGGGCCGTTGTAATGGACCCAGGGGTTGCCGATCTTCCGGTAAGTGCCGGGTCCATCAACTGGGGAGGGGTCTATGGTCACAGCTGGTATGTGGACTTTGAAAATGGCCTATCGGTCTTGCTGCTCACTAATGTCGCCCTCCGAGGACTTTCGGGAGACACTATGCCGCAAGCCCTCAAGGCTATTTATGAGGCTATGCCCTAAATTAAACATTAAGCTTTAAGAGTTAGAGCTTATTTTTTGGCCCTTTAAACTTTCTAATGCCGGATTTAAAGCCCCCCGATATTCGATATCTGGGGGTTTTTTTAAACATGCGGCTAAAAAAATCTTTTTTTCAAACCTTGCGAAAAAGTAGGGGCTATTTGAAAAATCGCTTTAAAACTTTAGGGTAGATTAGATAATAAATGGGAGTATCTATTATCGCGGCGCTTTTTGCGCCTTATTAATGGGATAAAACTTGATTCAAGATCTTACTGCATGATTTAAAAAGCGGCCTAAAAAAACCTTAAAAAATTTTTTATTTTTTGGCAAAATTATAGATTTTGTGCTTGAGGCAGTTGAGTAAGATTTTTGTTATTTAGCTAAAATCGGCGCTTTAGATTTTTTTGATATTAGCCATGCCTATTTGGGGCTAGTCTTTATGCCTAAAAGACAAAAAGCTCTAACCATAATCCTCAATAGGAGTCCTGGAAAGGTGGGGTGGGGATTTAAGAAGATATGGGCTTTTAGCTAACAGGTGCCAAGCCCGAATGCTGGATCATATTGGCAGTAAGTATCGGAGAGTTTTTCGAGGGGCTAGAAGAAAAAGGGGGCTCTTGTGAGGGTTTTCTAATTTAATGTTTGTCACTATCGTCATCGTCATCGTCACCATCTTCTTCGTCGTCTGGTAAGTCCCGATCTGTGGTAACAGTGGAAGAAGGGTCGCTGTCATAATCTTCATCGATTTCTTCTTCTTCTTCTAAATTTAAACTGTTCATTTTAAGAATTTCCATCAAAATCATATCCCGGAGGGCATCTATTTGCTTCTTTGATGATTTTTTTCCACTATCTTCCAAGTCTTCGTCTTCGTCTCCGTCTTCGTCTAAGTAGAAGAAGTAATCATCGTCATCATCATCATCGTAATCATCGTCATCATCGTAATAGTCCTCCTCGTCCTCGCCGTCGTATTCTTCCTCATCATCCTCCCCGGAGTACCCAAACTCGGGGTAATCGTCAGCGTCATCATCATCATCTTCATCAGTTTTATTTTTGGGGGATTTGATAATTAGGAATTTGAATAAAGAATTGTTGAGGGAATGGAAGTCATAATTATACTCATCGTCATCATCCTCATCCTCATCCTCATCATCCTCAACCTCTAGATAATCATCCTCGTCCTCATCATCCTCATCATCCTCTAGATAATCCTCCTCCTCATCATCATCATCCTCCTCTAGATAATCATCCTCGTCCTCATCATCATCTAGATAATCATCCTCGTCCTCATCATCGAAATAATCGTCCTCCTCAGCATCGTAATAATCGTCATCCTCGTCATCGTAATAATCGTCGTCGTCGTCATCCTCATCCGCATCCGCGTCATCGTAATAATCATCATTATTATCTTCATCTTCATCCTCTTCATCCTCTTCATCGTAGCCATCATCCTCATCATCGAAATAATCGTCCTCGTCGTAATCGTCCTCATCGTAATCATCAGCAAAATAATCGTCGCCAAACTCTTGGTCTTCATCTTCTGCAAGTACTTCAGCAGCCGTTTTAGTCTTATAGGTAGGGTTTAATATATGATCATTACTGGCAGCATATTCATACAAAGTGACGAGGTTTTCAGTTATTTCCTCATAGAACTGGCAAATTTTTTTCATTAGATCATCTTTATGAACATCAAACAGTTTGTTGTATTCATCTATTTCAGTAGAGATGATCTTGGGATTTTTCGATTTTTTTATGTCAAAATAATTATCCGGCTCTATTGTAGGTGAAAGGATCTGACTTATCGCGCCGTCCAAATTGTCGTTTTTAATAAGAGTAGAAAATGGTAAAAGGAGAATCGATTTTTGGATATTCTTATAGAAGGTATTTGTAATATAATCTATGAATTTCTTATCTTTAGTGCCCCCGTATTTATCTGTGTCCATTTTAGCGGAATTTTCATCTTCATTTAGATATTCTTCGTAAATATGCTCACTTAGTCCCACTAATTTAATCCAGTTTGAATAAGGATTATAATATGCCCCTTTGATATCACCCAATATGTAACTATGCACATTGGCTAATAGTTCGGCCATCACAATTTTGTGAAACTGACCCATGAAACTATTCTTGGCGAGGAAATATGAAGAGGTGGTAATTTTCGAGCCTAAAATGTTTAGTAATATGGTGGCATCTAGTGCTACATTTTCAGATTTCTGTATGATTTTATATAGAAGAGGTGAACTTTTTAGAATTTTATCTTGAAAACTTAATATAGTGATAGAATAATAATAATACGTTAAAGCAATATATTCCGAGAACTCAGAATCTAATTCTCCTATTATTTGGGGTATTATGTTTAGATGGTGAGCTATATCTTTTATAGGTTTTTGTATGCCGGTCTCTTTTAATGTTTTCATATCAAGTAAAGTAAAGTTTATAGACTTAAACGTGTCGGAAACGACATTGTTCTCGTTGACTAACTTAATTGTAAATTTTACCGGCTTATTCATTTTAGGTACCAAAGTATCCAAACAGTACAAATAGAGAAATCAATGTTACAAAGGCAGAAAACTTAGAGGCCTCGGCCTTAATTAATGATAATGGTCAAAATAAAGAAGAAAACTAAATTTGCCAGGGATTAAAAAATATTAGGCTGGCAAGGGTCAAGGTATATTATTTTAGCATTTTTCCTTTTGTCTAAGGGAGTTCTTTAATTATAAAAGTCCAAGGGCCAGAGGGCAAACATTTCTAATTTTGGTGGCGTTAACTAGGGCCCAGCATTTTCTGGGGGTCAGTTAAAATCTTAGGGCTAATTTATTAAAAAATATTTAACCTCACTTTATTTTTAGAGAGTTTAAAGGGAAAAATGTCTTAAGGAATACTAGACCGCAAGATTTTTTTTGTCAATTCAAGAAAAACTAGAGTAAAAATTATAAGTATAGATAAAAGATGTATTAATATATATAAATTATTATATCTATCTTTATTGCTATTTATATAGTCTAAATTATTTTGCAAGTATTTTGTTTTTTTCCCTCTTTTAGCACAAGGTAAAAAGGGCCTGTATTGCCAGAAATATCGTTCTTTATACTATATAGTGTAGATGTTGCCTTAGATTGCTACTAAATATACTATTTCTTTTTTTTCTCTAGAATTTTAGAGATTTTTTACCCACTCGCTCTCGCTAAGTTGATAGAAAAGGAGATTAAATTCTTTACTTTTTGCGAAATGCTAAAGCTTGGGACCCTAGGTTGGAAATAAGGAAATTCTCTTGTCCGGTTTGACAAAAACCTGGGAGCGGTCTATCATTTAATGTGAGCTACGTTATTTTTTTCCAGAGGTTGGGGTTTATCTGTACCTTTGATTTTTACTTTAATACAGAGATTTGTAAAGTCGTTTTAGGTTATAGTATTTTTGGAATATTAGCTAGTTAAAGGGCTAGAGAAGCTTTGGACAATAATTACGACATGGAAATTTTAGAGGAGCTGGAAGACGGTTATACAGACCCAGCGGGTGCGTCCAGCACCCTGCTCCCAGTGCCTTCAGACCCGCGGGAGAAGGTGCCCACTGTATACCAGACGCCCCAGACCCCGGCCCTGGGCAGTAGCCAAGACTCCCTCCAGGCTTACCTTTCCGAGATTAGGCGCTTTAAGCTCTTGGACAGGGCCCAGGAAGACGAGCTTTTAAAGCGTTACTACGAAAACCAAGACCCTTTAGCCGGCCAGATCCTCATAACCGCCAACCTCCGCTTGGTGGTTAAGATTGCCATGGAATTCCACAGCCACTGGCTCAATAACCTTCAAGATCTCATCCAGGAGGGCAATATTGGCTTATTACAGGCCTTAAAGAAATTCGATCCCTCCCGCAAGGTCAAATTCAGCTACTATGCAGCGTATTGGATCAAGGCGTATATCTTAAAGTCCATCATGGACAATTGGCGACTGGTGAAAGTCGGTACCACCCAGGCCCAAAGGAAACTCTTTTTTAACCTCAAAAAGGAGCAGGAGAGGATTTTAAAAGAGGGTCTGGACCCTGGTCCGGAGCTCCTAGCAGAAAGGCTCGGGGTCTCCGCCGGGGAAGTGGTAGAGATGGATAGTCGCTTGGCTTCCAGGGAGATCTCTTTAGATGCCCCTGTAAATCCCGAATTGGAGGAGAGCCAGGTCAACATCTTGCCCTCAGGGGAGGAAGCGGCTGATAATCTCTTGTCGGACGCCCAAATCCGCACTTTAGTGGCAGAACGGCTTGCGCGTTTCCGCAAGACCCTAGACGAGAGGGAGAACGCCATCTTAGATCGCCGCCTCATGAGCGATGAACCCGTCACTTTGCAGGAGATAGGAGGTGAATTTGGCGTAAGCCGGGAGAGGGTCCGTCAGATAGAGACCAGGCTCAAGAAAAAGATTTCTGCCTATCTATTACAAGAACTTCCCGAGCTGAACTTCAACGACTAATCTCCGTTTCTATCTTACAAAAAAGGCGGCGCACTCTTTGGCCGGTAATAACCCCTTGCGTACCACTAAGCTCACCCATACACATAACAATCACCTTAAATTTACGGAAACCAAGACCCTAGTGTTGCCTTTGGCAATGGGCCTTTTGATCTTCTTCTTGTCGGCTTGTCAAGCCTACTATGACCCTCAAGCTTCATCAGTCACAAGGAGTTACTACTACTTTTTGCGCGCCCAATACGAGGAGCTCTCACACCAGGATGATGCTGCCATAAGGTCCATGAAACAGGCCTCCAGTGAGGTTGGGGGACCCTATTACCTCAATTTAGAGACTGCCAAGATGCTGGCCAGAAAGGGTAGATTGGAAGAGGCGAGGAATTACGTAGGTGAGGCCATAGTTCAAAATCCCGGGGATCCCGAGCCCAGGCTCTTTGCAGGATATTTGGCTTCCATTACTGGACAATGGGAGGACGCAGAGGCGAACTATCTGGAGGCCCTGCGCCTGGACCCCCAAAATGAGGAGGCTATAAGTTTTTTGGGCGCTATGTATGCCGAGTCCGGTCGCCTGGACGAGGCCTCGGAGGCCTTTAGAAGGCTGGGGGCTATGACGCCCACCTCTTATCTTCCCGACTACTTTTTAGGAAGAGTGGCCCACCGCCAAGGCGATCTTGCTGAAGCCAAGCGCTGTTTTCAAAGGGCAGTGCAAAAGAAGCCCGAATTTGTGGAGGGACTGGTGGAACTGGCGCTCATAAACGAGCAGATGGGGGATTTAAAAAGCGCCGAGGCCAATTACCGCCAAATCCTGCGCTATAGGCCGGATATCTCCATGGCCAAAGCGCGCCTCTCCAGGATCCTTATTAAGACCGGCAAGAGGGCCGAGGCCATAGCCTTGATAGAAGAGCTCTCCGGGATGCCCCATAGCAGCGAGGAAGCGGGGCTCACCATAGGGCTCATGTTCCTAGAGGAGGGTCTCTATGCCAATGCCTCAGAGGAGTTCAACTGGGTCCTAAAGCATAACCCCCAGAGCTCCAGGGCCCGTTATCTCTACGCCCTTACCCTATCTGAGTTGGGAGATCTGGAAAGGGCGATAACTAACCTCCAGAAGATCCCCCCCCAGAGCGAGGAATACGTAGATTCTATGCTCTTTTTGGCCTCCCTTTTGGCCAGAGAAGGGCGCAATATAGAGGCCTTGGAGATCTTAACAGAGGCCAGGCGCAACAATGCCTCCTCACCTATGCTGTTGGTGGCCACTGGGAGGATCATGGAGGAGCTGGACCATCTTACCCAATCCAGGGACCTTTACAGGGAGGGCTTAAAGCTTTTTCCAGATTCTGCGGATATCTATTTTAGCCTAGGTGCCGTGGAAGACCGCTTGGGAAGGCGGGACGAATGCATAGATGCCATGCGCCGGGCAGTGGAACTGGACCCTGATTTCTCGGAGGCTTTAAATTACCTGGCCTATACCTGGGCTGAAGAGAATAGAAACCTCAAAGAAGCCCTATCTATGGCCATTAAGGCCAATACCCTAAGGCCAGATAATGGCTATTATTTAGATACCCTGGGCTGGGTGTATTTCAAGATGGGCGACTATGAAAAGGCCCTCATGCTTTTGGAAAGGGCAGCGGTGGTAGCTGGTGAAGACCCGGTGATCTTAGAGCATTTGGGAGACGCCCTGGTGAAAAGGGGGAGGACCACCGATGCCTGGAAGGTTTACGGGCAGGCGGTGGAAAGGGGCCATGAGACCCCGGAGGCGATAAATGAGAAGATGCGCCAAATCCTCAACTAGTCTTCCCTTAGAAAGGCCCCTTTTACGCCCTTTCTGGTTAGCTTATGCTTTTTTTGCCATTTGCCTTAGTTTAAGCGCTTGCCAAAACTCGCAGTCTCCCTTTGTGACAGGCCCAGACGACAGGGCAGTAACTCAATTTGCACAGGGGCTCTACCTAAGGGGCCAGAGCTTAGATACCTTTGCTGCCAGAGGTGTGGCCCGCTACAGGTCAGGGGCTGAAAATATCCTCTATAATTTTGAGCTCATAGCCCAAAGGCCAGATAGTTACTACTGTACCTTCTTTGACCCCTTGGGAAGACCAGCTTTTAGGGTAGTGAACCAAAAAGGGGTCTTACGGGCCTTGGATTATGGGGAAAAGATCTTCTACGAGGCCAAAAAAAGTGACAAAGAGGTCTCGGACCTTTTGCCTATTCCCCTCACTAACCGCGACTTTTTGGATATTTTTTCCGCATCTTTACCTTATAGGCCCGCTTTGGTATCCCAAAGCGCGTCACTAGGAAATGATCCCCAAAGCCTTATTAGCTATCAAGCAGATGTTGGGTCAGCCCCTGTCACAATCCTTGTGACAGGGGGACCGGCATGGAATATCAAAGATGCCCTGGTATTGGAACTTACCCGCGGAAGGGTCCAAAATCCTGATTACAAGGCACAGTATTCCAGTTATAATTTTTTACCCCTAGAGGATGAACCAGATAAGACCTTTCCCTTTCCTGGAGAGATTATCTTAAGCTGGAGCTCTTTTACCCAGAAGACCCTAACTGTTACTATGGAGGAGATTCGACTGGGGGTAAGCTTACCTCAGGGCTTTTTCACCTTGGAAAAGCCCCAGGGCTTTACCTTGGAAAAGATCTAAACTCCAAAACATTTAAGCGCGTAAATACCATGGACAGCGATAAAAAAGACCCCAAAGGGGAAGGTATAGAATTGGACTCCCCGGAAGAGATCCAAGAGTCCTTAGCCAAGGAAGCTGATGAGATTCTCACCAGGGAAGAAAAAGAGGAGTCCTACGAATTCCCCCATGAGACCCGTACTACTGACTTTGAGGACCCCTTTCCCTACGATGGGGAAGATGATCAAAGCCCCATGGACCTCGGTGTGGGAGAACTTTTAGATAGCGACTACATTTTAAAAGAGGATCCCGAAGACTTTATGGTGGATGGGATCTTCGGACAAGAGTTGGACGGCGCCGAACCCTTAAAAAGTCCAGGCCTCAAGGATGCTGTTTTGGGCTCTAAGAGCGATTTCTACGAACCAGATGAGCCAGATGGCTATCCGGAAGAGTTCCCAAAGACTAAAGGACATAGGCCCGTACCCCTGCCTAGGCCGCTTAAGGCGAAAAAGGGGGTGTCTTTAAAGTCCTCTCCCCAAGATGAAAGTTCCCACGAAGATGTAATCAGGGACCTAGAGGAGGTCTTAAAAGACTATGACCTTACGAGCGAGGACGAGGCTCTAGCCAAGTCACCAGCTAAAAAGGTCAAAGTTGAGACCATCAGGGAAGTGAGCCCCGCACCTGAGCAAAAGCCGCGCCTGGCTGCTAAGCCCCCCACACCCGCTCTTGAAGGCGGCTCTGTAAAAACCGAGGCACCTACTATCTTACTTACGGAAAGGATCTTGGCACCTGCTGTTATCAAGGGACCAGCAGTAAAAACTTCTCTTCGCCCAGGTCCTCATCCTATAGTACGGCAGCCTTTAACTACAGACCCCATAGCTGTGGTATCCCCCATAGATTCCCAGCCGCGGGAAAATCTAAGCGGATATGCCGACCCCCTTGGGCTAGACTACGATCCAACTGGCATAGAGCCCTTGATTCCAGAAGACACCCCTGTTCCTTTAACCATGGGCTCTCAGCATGTGCCTGAGCAAGAGCCCTACGAGCGTCCCTCACGCCGCAGGGTCCTCAAGGGCTACGACGGCCAGGTGCGGGACGTCACCTGGGGCGGAAACCCAGAGCCTTTGACTACCAAGAGGCAGATAGAACCTCCCATCCCGGAGGTATCTCTGCCCTATGGGGGAAGGGGCCAAAACCAAAAACCTAGGTCCCAAGAGGAACTGGCCTTTTTAGACGACCTCTTTTTCTTTTCCGAAGGCTCCATTGATGGTGAAGAAAAAGGGCTAATAGAGCCAATAGAGCCCCTAGCTCCAATTTCCACCCAGAAAGAGGCTGAAGAATTGGTGCCAGAGGGGGGCAGGGGGCAAAGTTTGACTAGTAAAGATAAGACTTTGCAAGGTATGACTGCACAGGAATTTTTCACCCTGCTAGAGGAGGCTGTGGAAAGGGCAGTAGAAAAGGCGATGAAAAAAAAGCTCTAAATTTATCAAGAAAGCTAATAGTTTTAGCTACTTAAAACTTTTTGTACTTTTTTGTTGATTTTTCGCCTCACTTGGGGTATCTTGCCTTCTGGCCTTCTGGCCTTTTCCCCTATCAATTTTAACTTTGGAAGATACTTTTAATGAGTAACAAGGTCCCTCTTAAACAAATCCTACGCGAGCAGGATGCATTTTTTACAACCTCAGAGCGCATCTATAGTTTTTTTCTTACCTATAAGAAGAAAATTTTACTAAGCGCCCTTGTCATAGTTGTAATTGTACTGGCTATAGTCCTTTTT
This sequence comes from Deltaproteobacteria bacterium, assembly GCA_031279515.1. GTDB lineage: Bacteria > Desulfobacterota > Desulfarculia > Adiutricales > Adiutricaceae > JAITII01. The sequence continues at coordinate 615 of JAITII010000101.1, read as the reverse complement.
ATTTCTCATCGCAATTCCACCCGTCAGAAAGCCAGCGAAGCTTATTATGAGGCTATAGTTGAAAACGATCCCCAAGCTACCCTAGCCAACATGGAGGCTGTGAGGCAAGAGTGGGAAAATACCCCGGCAGCTAGGCTTGCGGCTTTTTCCATGGTGGAATCCTACGTGGCCCTGGGCCGTTATGAAGAAGGCCGGGACCTTTTAGCAGAGCTCTTAAGAGACTTAAAGGAGCCTGAAGAGAGCTTGCGGCCTCTTATCAACTCCTATTTGGGAGCCCTTTACGAAGAGACCGGGGACATGCCTAACGCTCTTTCTAGCTATAAGGCATCCTATGACTGGCTAGTGGCAAATAGCCCCGGAACAACTGAACAATCCGGCGCACCGGATTTTTCGGTAATCTTTAGGACAAACCTTTTAAGCGCTATGGCCAGGGTTAATTTGGCTATGGGCAATTTTGAGGCTGCAAGAACAAACTACGTGGAAATGGGCCTTATCCTCCCCGATACCTTGACCACCACCTTAGCTGAATTTAAGCTTGGTACCATGCCAGGGGCAGAACCTAGTACCGCCCCCGAGGCCACAGGAGATACTGGTGGAAGCTCCCAAGCCCCAGAG
>JAITII010000063.1 GCA_031279515.1 Deltaproteobacteria bacterium | reverse complement strand
ATCATTGTAGGCCCGTTCATTTAAGCCCTCTTCCCCCTCTATGGCGGCTAGCTCTAATAATACCTGAGGCCTTTGTTCGTCTGCGGGGTAGCTATCTAGATAATCCCTATAGTAATCCATGGCAGTTGGGACATTACCTTCTCTGTATTCTTGGCGGGCCGTTAAAACTAATAGCTCTGCATTGCGAGGGTCACCTGGCCAGCTGGCCATGAAGTCTTTCCAGGTATCTAAACCTTCATCCGTGCGCCCCAAGGCAAAATAATCTTTGGCTTTTTCCAAGATGAGATCTGGAAGTCTGGGGTCCTGGGGAAAGGTAGACCTAAAGGTATCCAATGTGGCAAAGGCCCTGTCAGGCTGGCCAACTTTTATAGCATCTCTATATTCCTTGATATAAGAATCTTTGGTCAAGGGATCTTCTGGATATTTGGCCCTTAGGGTGGCTAAAAAGGGAAAGGCCTCATCGGGTTTATCGGCCCCAATAAGCTTATCGTAGATATTTAAATAAGTAGCCGGGGCCTCGGGGTCATTAGGATATTCCTCTTGGAATATCCTAAAGCTATTTAAAGAGTCGTCTAAATAGCCTCTGTCCCACTGTTCATCGGCCCTGGCAAGGAGCATATTGCGTCCTAAAATATCCCTTGGAAAGCGTTGGCGGTAGAGCTCTTCATAGCGCCAGGCATCGGGATAAAGTTCCCTACGGCGGGCATCATCTATGGTCTCTATGATGGTGGAAGGGACTCTTTCGTCTTCGGGATAGGTAACGCGGAAATCAGAGAGCTTATTCCAGTAGGCGTCCACTCTTCTAAGGCGCTTATCTATCTTAGCCTGGGTCAAAAGGTACTCAGGGGAGAGTTCGTCATCTGGATAGCGGTCCATATAGTCGTCCATGAGGGCGGAGGCTGCGTCCAGATTATTATTTTTTACCTCTATGGCTATGGCCTCAGAGAGGGCAAGCTGGGTAAGTTCCTCCAATGGGCTTATGACCGGGTCGGCTATAAAGGCCAAAAGATTTTGCACAGCATCGGAATTTTGCGGTTTAGCAAAAGACATGACTGTTTCTTTGAGTCTGTCATAGAGCCAATCATTTTCCTCAGGAAATTCTCTGGCAGTTATCTTTATTTGGTCAAAGGCGCTCTGGGGATTATCTGCGGCAATGGCAGCAACTATTAGCTGCTTTTGGTCAGCTAAGCGCCTTTCCGGAGACTCGTTTTCTATAGTCTGCCATACTTCAAAGGCATCCGATGCCCTTCCCAGCTTTTCATAGGACTGAGCTAAGATGCGAAGGAATCTTAAACGATCGGGGCCTTCTAGAAAAGAACTGTTATCTAAGTTCAGGTTGACTACCCCCTGGTAGTTTTCCAGGGAAAAGAACTCTTCTGCTTGGTTTACTACAGCCCTACTTAAGATGGGACGAGCCTCATCAATTAGGACCCCCTTGGGGTAGGTGGTAACCAAAAGCCTTAGCCATTTAATAGCCTCAGAATTTTCACCGTCCGCTGCCTGGGCTTGACCTATTTTCAAATAGGCAAGTTGCAATAGTGGAGAAGGCGAGGCCCCGGAGATGATACTGTCATACATCTTGACAGTGGCCTGTCTGGTACCCCATTCCAAGGCGTCAAATACCTGTTCACCTTGAAAAAAGGCACTTAAGGCTCCCATGTCGGCCAGTCTTATTTCGCTAACTAGTCCACCATCTTTATCTGGGAAGCGGTTTTTAGCTATATTGAAATAGCTTATGGCCTCATCAGGCTTACCTAAGGCCTGGAGCGCATTTCCAATGCGCGCCAGCATTACATCGGTCTTTGGGTGACTTGGAATAAGATTTAAGGCGTGCTCTAAAAAGAGCACTGTCAAATCGGGTCTATTTAAATAGGAATAGCTATCCCCTAAGGCATAGAGCATCTCAGGATAGAGCTCATAGACCTCCGGGTCCCTGTCCAAAGCGTCCCTAAACCTCTGGGAGGCTTGGCTGTGTAAGGTATCTTGGTAGTCCGCCATGGCGTAGCGCAGAGAGGCCAAAAGGTTATAGGGAGTGGGAGGGCTCTTTTCCATTAAAGGGGTAACTGTGGCCCTGGCTTCTTCATTTAGGCCCATGGTCAATTCCACGTCCGCTGCCCTTAGGGTGGCCAAGGGGGCCCATTCGGAATCTGGATAGTTCTCAGCTGTTAGCTTGAAGTAGCCATTGGCTTCAGTTAAATATTCCTGAAGTCTAGAGGCTTCCCCCATCATCAGGCTGGCCCTGGCTACCTGGGGATTGGTGGGATAGGTGTTGATGGCCTGATTCCAAGCATCTAAGGCGTCCTGGAAGTGCTCTTGAAGGCCTAAGGCCATGTAAAGGTCACCTAGGATGAAAGACAAGGGTTCTATGTAGCTATGATTGGGGTAAAGTTCCTGGAAATTCTTAAAGTGATTAATTGCATCCTCTACCCTTCCAGCCATAGCCAGATCCAATACATCCGTACCCATCCGCTCAGGGGTACGGGCCAAGGCCCTGGGTTCCTGGTAGATGGACATGGCTCTTATGGCCTCATCTAAATTAGGGGGAGAGATTTTAATCTTATCCCTATTTTTGGAGGGCATAATAGCTTCCGGGTCTTCGTGGGTTTGTCCCGTCAAGTCCCCAGAATCTTGTGACCTTTTAAAATCCACAATGAGGGAAAACTTATCCCTGGATAAAAAATCTCGGCTGTCGAAATGGTTGGTGCCCAAAGTAACATGTGCCACTAAGCGTTGGTTATCGGTAGTTAAGCTGACATTGGTCACCAGATCGTCGTAAGGAAGGCTTGGCTCTTTTTCAATAACAGCCTGGCCAAAATCTATGCGTAGGGAATTAACGTCGTCCCTTTTGACTATGACGTCATTTAATTGTCTGTTAAAGGTAAAGACCAGACGGGAATATTCGTCCGATTGCCCCAAAGAGACCGCTTGTAAGGTGGGTACAGCCTGGCCATAAGCCAAGGAGGGAAGACAAAGGATAAGACACGCAAAGAGCCAACTTAGCACATAGTGTTCCCTTATGGACTTATATATGTGGGAAAGTTGGAACATGCGCATCTCCTTTCGAGTTTATGTACCCCCTTGTTATATCGGCTGAAAGGGGAGATGACACAAAACTTATGAGCTTAGGAAGTAAGCCATGTTGTTTGACTTAAGGGAAAAATTACTTTTTCCTCAGTTTTTCCTGAAGTGTAGTGCGGTTGATATTTAAAAGCTTAGCAGCCGCATTTTTATAGCCGCCTGCCTTGTTTAAGGCCGCATCTATGACCAGGGTCTCGTATTCCTTAACCAGAGCGTTTAGATTAATACCCTCTTCGGGGAAATCCGTAATTGGGGCCATGAGCCCCAATATCTTAGGATCTAACTCTCCTTTTTCCAGAGGAGGATTATCTGGTCCAGGGTGAGTCTCCACTTCATTTAAGGCTTCTGGGTTTAAAGGAGTAGCTAAAGCTTCTATCTTTTCTCTCTTATCTTCCCTTTCTTTAGCACTAGGTGCGGAAGAGCTGTGGGTATCTTCTATTTTAGCTGCAGGATCCGTGCCCAAATTATCCTCTGGCTCTGGGGAAAGGGGCCGGCCCACTCTTTCTAAAAAGCTCTGTACCAGGGGTATATTTTTGTCATTTTCAGAGGGGCCCTTGAGATTTGTTAGCCTTGCGGGCAGATCCTCTAGGGTTATAGTATCCCCTTCCGCCAAGATGACCATGCGCTCCATCAGGTTTTCCAGTTCCCTGATATTGCCTGGCCAGCTATAGGATACCAAAACTTGTAGGGCCTCAGGGGCTACCTTGGTGATATTGACACCTTTTGTTTTTCTTAACCTCTTTAAGAAGTATTCCACCAAAAGGGGTATATCTTCGGAGCGTTCCCGTAAGGCAGGCACAGAGACGGGTATTACATTTAAACGATAGTAAAGGTCTTCACGAAACTTACCTTCGGAAATGGCTTTAGCTAGATCCACGTGGGTAGCTGTGATGACCCGGATATCCACGCTTATGACCCTGTCACCACCTACTCTTTCGAACTCGTGTTCCTGGAGGACCCTTAAGAGCTTAACCTGGAGCTTGGGGCTCATGTCACCTATCTCGTCTAAAAAGATTGTGCCCCCATTTGCCATTTCAAAGCGTCCTATGCGGTCTTTAATGGCACCTGTAAAGGCCCCTTTTTCATGGCCAAAGAGTTCCGTTTCCAAGAGTTCCTCTGGGATAGCCCCGCAGTTTACAGGCACCATGGGTCTGTCTCTCCTGGGAGAGGCCAGGTGAATGGCCCTGGCTATGAGCTCTTTGCCTGTACCTGTCTCCCCATGGACCATGACAGTGGAGTCACTTTTAGCCACCTTTTCTATCACCCGGAAGAGTTTTTTTAGCTCTGGGCTCTGGCCTATGATGGCCCTTCCCTTGGAGCTATCCTCATCTTTAGGTATAGGTTCAGAGGGGCCAAGGGCTTCTTTGGTCTGCACTGGCGGATTATCAGGTGCCTTGATCTTGTCCTGAATTTCAGTATCCGCCGGGGTTCCCAAGATATTGGTAAGGGCCTGGTTCATCTCCAAAGGATCCGGAGGGAGGCTTAAAAAATCCGAGAGCCCTGCCCTAAAAAGGTTAGTTACCATTTTAAGGTCATAGCCAGCTGCCATCCCCAAGATGGGGGTGGTATCCAAAGATTCCACCCTGGCTAGGATCTTTTTATCGCTCTTGGTCTCCAGGTCGTCTAAGTTCACAATAAGGGCACTAAAGGGCCCCTTTTTCAAGGCAGACTCCGCCTCCTCTAGGCTTTTGGTCCTTTCAGCCGTAAAGCCTCGATCGTGGCAGGCGTCGACTAAAGTCTGGGCCAGTTTATTGTTTTTTACCGCCAGGAGCACCTGTCCCATGGGGACCCTCAAAGATTTAGCGCTAAATTAAAGGCCAAAAAGCCCTATTTTTAGCTAGAATGGACAAGCTGGAAAAGCCTTAAGCTAAAGCTTAGGCCTTAAGTTAAAGTTTGAACCTCTATTAGGGCCTGGCCCTTGCTAGGGCTTTAGGCCTCTATTAAAGCTAGTGGAATAGATATTAAGCCGATTTTTTAATCCCCTCAAAATAAAGATGGACCCTATGGATTTGGGGGGCTAAGCGGCAGCTAATTTAATGAATGCCCAGATAAGATAGGGACATATTGGTTAAAATATTTGCATATTAGAGGTATTATGCATAATTTTCCATTTACTATTATATGTCTTCTTAGCCTTGAAAACAACCGCGAGTCCGCTAGCCTGGCTAACTAAGGGGCATTGCCTAGGGGTAAAAAAGGCGCCCTACAGCTTGAATGAATACCGCTTTTGGGCTAATATTTTGTGGATTAGTTTTTTTAAAGGGGCAATAAAAGTAGAAAAATACTTAATATCCTTATTTTTTATGTAAGAAAAAGGTACAATATAACGCAGATAGAAAGAAAATTTTCATATATCTTGGGAAATTATCTTTTATTGTATCCAAAAGGACATTTTTTAGCTTTTTCTGGCTTTGCCCCATCTTAGAGTGCTGCGAGGGCTATTTGTCCTTATCTTTTATTACATCCGCAATACAATTTATAGGCCGCGTAGCTTTAGATGTTGTATCTCACCTGGGCCGCTACAGTATACTGTCTTTTAGGGCCCTGATCTTTTGTGTTGTTCCTCCCTGGAGAGTGCGCTCTTATTTTCGGCAGATGGAGCTGGTGGGCGTTGATTCTCTCATGGTGGTTATTCTAACGGGCTTATTTACAGGAGGTGTCTTTACCTTACAGATAATATATGGTTTTCGTATGTTTTCTGCTGAAAGCATGGTGGGACCCACTGTGGCCATGGCCATGACCAGGGAACTGGGTCCTGTTTTGACTGCCCTCATGGTAACCGGGAGGGTTGGAAGTGCCATGGCCGCTGAACTAGGGGCCATGAAGGTCACTGAACAGATAGATGCCTTGACGGTCATGGCAGCAGATCCTGTGAAATTTCTCATAAGCCCCAGGATCATAGCCGGGATAGTCATGCTCCCCATCTTAACCACCATCTCCGATGCCGTGGGTGTGGTAGGCGGCTACTTTGTGGCCATGGCCAAGGGCTTGGATCCCGGGCAATTTGCTGGGCGCATACAAGACATGCTGGTGATGGACGATATCTTTGTTGGACTCATCAAGTCCGGGGTCTTTGGCTTTATCTTAACTAGTGTGGGCTGCTATGCTGGTTTTTTTTGTAAGGGAGGGGCCGAAGGGGTGGGAAAAGCAACCACAGGGGCTGTGGTGGTAAGTTATGTGGCTATTTTGGTGGGCGATTTTGTTATGACCGCCTATATGTTTTAAAGATGCCTGCCCCCACCATAGTGGTTAAGGACCTAAAGAAGTCCTTTGGAGAGCAAATGGTCCTAAAGGGGGTAAATCTTACCTTGGATTCAGGGAAGATTAACTTTATCATTGGCCGCTCAGGAGGCGGTAAAAGCGTACTTTTAAAGCATTTGACGGCCCTTATGACTCCGGATTCCGGAGATATCTTCTACGACCTCTTCTCTATTTTCAGGGCCAATAAAAAAGAGCTCTTTGAGCTAAGAATCCACATGGGTCTTCTCTTCCAGGAGGGGGCCCTCTTTGATTCCCTCTCTGTTGGAGAAAACGTCTCCTTTCCCGCCTGGTACCATAGAACCATGAAAGCTAAAGACATTAAAGAAAAAGCCTCCGAGCTTTTAAAGGACTTGGGCCTGGAAGGGAGTTTTACAAGAAGTGTAGGAGAGCTCTCCCAGGGGGAGAAAAAAAGGGTGGCCATAGCTAGGGCCCTCATTTTAGAGCCCCAGGTCCTCTTCTTTGATGAGCCCACTACAGGCCTGGACCCCCTTTTATCAGGGGTGGTGGACGAGCTTATAACTGAGGTGGGGAAGCGCACCGGGGCAACCATTGTGGTGGTAAGCCACGATATCGCAGCTACCCTGACAATAGCCCACAAGATTAATCTAATACATGACGGCCGGGTCTTTTTGTCCGGGAGCCCCGAGGATTTTAAGATCTCAAAAGACGAGGTAGTAAAGGAATTTATTTTTGGAGAAGATTCAAATAAGGCTATTTAGGAAATCATCCCTATTCCTTTTGACATTCAAGGGTAGATAAATTTATTGTTAAATAGGGTAAGTATTTATCTTAAAGAATTTGACGGGTATCTAAAAAATCTAAAGAGAAGCGGTGGAAAATGTATAAAAGTTCCACAGAAATAAAAGTTGGCCTCTTTGTCCTGGCGGGGCTAGCAGTATTGGCTTGGATGGCCCTGCGTCTAGGGGGATTTAAAAACTATGACACCGGGTTCTACCAGTTGACTGCAGTATTTGACCAGGTGAGCGGCCTTAAGACCGGGGTCACGGTGGAGATAGCCGGTATCAGCGTTGGTAGGGTGGGTTCCATCACCTTACAGGAGGACAAGGCCCTAGTCACCATGTTTATCTTAAACGGGGTGAGCTTGCCGGCTGATACCCAGGCCATCATCAAGGCCCAGGGCATCTTGGGGGATAAGTACGTGGAGTTGGTCCCAGGTCAAGCCGAGGGGGCGGCCCTCCATACCGGAGACAGTATCCAGAGCACCATGTCCTCGGAAGACATGGGAGAGCTTTTGCAAAAGCTCTCATCTGTGGCCGATGACCTAAAAGTTATCACAGGGTCCATAGCCGACACCGGAGGCGGGGAGGACCTGAGAAAGGCCCTTCACAATGTAGAGGAGCTGTCCTCCAACCTTTCTCAGCTGGTGAAAGACAAGGGCCCTGGCTTTGCAGAGACCTTGGACAGCTTACAGCGCATAACTTCCAACCTGGAGGCCATCACCACCAAACTGGAAGACGGAGAGGGCACCTTAGGTCAACTCATTAATGACGACGGCCTGATGCGGGATTTGAGGAGCTCTATAGCGGACCTAAGGGGTATAGCAACGCAGATAAATAGCGGAGAGGGTACCATAGGAAAGCTGGTATACGACGACACCACTGTGGATAGGATAGATGAGGTCTTAAGCGGTGTACAGGAGTACCTGTCAGAAGGTGACAATATTGTTGTGACCTTAGATTTTAGGGCCGACTTTATGACCCGCTTTAACTTTGTCAAGGGAGGTGCTGGGATTAAGATCTTCACCTCCCCGGACCGCTACTATCTCTTGGGCGTGACAGCGGACTATTTCGGGAGCTACGAGCGCGTAGATATAGCCACCGGGGCCACCCATTCAGTAGTTGAAAGCCGCAATCGCTCTAAGCTGAAGATAAATGCCCAGATAGCCCAGAGGTTCTATGATTTTGTCATCCGGGGTGGCATCATCGAGTCCGGAGGCGGCATAGGGGTGGACTATCTCCTCTTAGACGACGATCTAATGTTAACCTTTGAAGCATTTAGCGGGGACTTTGACCACAATCCTCACCTAAGGGTGCAAGCTACCTATAAATTTTGGAAATTTCTATATATTTCAGCTGGTTACGACGACTTCATCTCAGATTTGCACAGGGCGTCACCCTTTATTGGGGTGGGCTTCTGGTTCACCGACGATGATTTGAAACTCCTTTTGGGAACCGCATCCTCGGCCATCATGTAATTAAGATTGGCACCTTACTGGGATTGTCTCCTTTTCTATGGAAACAAGTAGCCTTTTTGTGCTATCTTTAGTTAGAAGGCTATAGGCTTTTCGATCTTTTTAAGGCCATTTGGCTCAATTCTTTTTGAGCTGTGCTGGCACGTTATATCAGGATTTTATGGCTGAATCACTTTCTACAGTTTCCTTAGGCAGTATGGAAGAACCCACTAGGACCCCCAGGGTCATGGTGGTAGACGACGAACTCTTAAACTTGAAGCTTATGGCCGCCATGTTGAAGCCCTTAGGTTACGAGGTCATTTTAGCCAACGACGGTGAAGAGTGTTTGGCCAAGGTACGTGAATTGCCCCCGGATTTAATACTGTTAGATATCATGATGCCTAAACTGAATGGTTTTGACGTTGTGACTCAGTTAAAGGCCGAGGAAAAGTATAGCCTCATACCCATTGTCATGGTTACGGCCCTCCAGGACGTAAATGACAGGGTAAAGGCCCTGGAGGTGGGGGCCGAAGATTTTCTTACCAAGCCCGTGGACCGCATGGAATTGCGGGCCCGGGTGCGTTCTCTTTTAAAAGTCAAGGCGTATAACGACCATATGGTCAATTACCGCCAGGAACTGGAAAGTGAGGTCAGACGTAGGACCTTAGAGATCCAAGAGACCAACAAAAAGTTGGAGCTTGCCCACGAAAGGCTAAGAAGCGCCTCTTTGGAGACCATCTTCCGGCTCTCTAGGGCAGCAGAATTTAAAGATGAAGATACTGGCGCCCATATTATCAGCATGTCTAGGATCTCAGCTAGGCTTGCCAAGTGCTGTGGGCTTTCAGATACCACGGTGGAGTCAATCCTCTATGCCTCCCCTATGCACGATATAGGTAAAATAGGCATTCCGGACAGGATTTTACTTAAAAATGGACCATTAAACGATGAAGAATGGTCAGTTATGCGCATGCATACGGTCTTTGGCGGTAAGATCCTGGAAAACTCAGATATCGGCTTTTTGCGTCTAGGTGAGGTCATAGCCCTCACCCACCACGAGAAATTTGATGGTTCCGGCTATCCCAGGGGCCTTAAGGGCCGCCAGATCCCTTTAGCTGGCAGGATAGTAGCAGTGGCAGACGTCTTTGACGCCTTAATGTCCCGCAGGCCCTATAAGCCGGCATTTACCGCGGAGCAGGCCAAAAATATCATTGTAGAGGGTCGCGGCAAGCACTTTGACCCGGAAGTGGTGGATATCTTTATTGATGATCTGTCGGAGATTATGCGGATCTGGAACTCCAGCCAGGAGGACCACAGTAAAGAAGTAGCTGAAGCCCTAAAGATGCCTTAAGTTCAGAGCACAAGATCAATTTAAATCCCCATCTATTAGTTTTTTATATAGGCCTCACATCTGTCTTGGGACTAAAAGGCCCTAAGGCGTCAAAAAGAGTGTAGCTTCAGATTTCAGTGCCTTAAATCCCCCTTTAATCTTAAACCCACAAACTGGCTCTTGATTTTTAACTAGTTTGCGATAATAATTTTTTATCTATACGAGAGGAAATATTATTCGTATTTCTATCATAATAAAAAGAAACTTTATGCCAAAAAAGCTCCAAATCTAAATTTCTTATAGAGGGTCAAAAAGCTCCAAGGCTAAAGCTCTAGCGCATCACCACAAAGCTCCTCATCTAAAACTCCCACAGAGGGTCAAAAAGCTCCAAGGCTAAAGCTCTAGCGCATCACCACAAAGCTCCAAGACTAAACTTCTCATAGAGCTAACCTGTAGCTTCAATATTTTTGATATATAACTTAAATCCACAATATATAGTAGGATCGCTTCTTAGCAAGGGATAAAGCTTTTTCCTTTGAAAAGAAAAAATAGCTAATAAGTGTAAAAATATCAATTTTTCAAAATTTTTATTTTATTAGAAGTAAAAAAAATTTCAATTTAGCAAGTTTTTAGAAAAGACAAAAAAAATTTGATTTAGCCAATATTTTTTTTGGTTTTTAGTGTATAATTTTTTATCCCACCTCTACTTTTTCCCCTTTTGGTTTTTCCTAGGTTTATCGGCAGACATTAGATTTGGCCTATATGGAGGGCCTATTTAAGACAATGAATTATCTGCGCTTGTATCTTTTGCGACACGGACAAACGGAAAATTTTGAAAAACGCCTCTTTAATGGGTGGACTGACGTGCCCTTGTCTGAATTGGGTCGCCACCAGCTAGACGTCTCCGTGGCAGCTTTGCAGGATATTAATTTTACTGCCATCTACTCCAGTGATTTGTCCAGGGCGCTCTATGGAGCTAAACAGCTGGCCGAAAAAAGGGGATTGGATTTGATTGTCTCCCAGGATTGGAGGGAGATGAATTTTGGGGATTGCGAGGGACTTAGCTTTGGTGAGATCCAGGACAAGTTTCCAGAGCTTGCCTCCAGGATCATGCGACCAATAGGCGGGGAAGAGATAAACTTTCCCGGGGGAGAAAGCGACAAGACCTTTACTGCCAGGGTGGCCAAAACCTTAGCTTCCCTGTGTGAGACCCACGAGACCGGGGTAGTGTGCCTTGTTTCCCACGCCGGGGTGGCCAGAGCAGTACTTTCTGAATTTATGCACCTTTCAGTGCGGGACATGTGGTCTATTACCCAGAGCTTTGCTGGTCTCCATGTCATGGATATCTTTCCAGATGGTACCTATATTCTCAAGGTCTTAAACGCCTATCTGGGACCTGAGGGCTACTATCAAAAGGGCCCTGGCTGGGAATTTTTAAGCCAATTTTAGCTAAACCTTAGCCCAACTTTAAAGCTTTCAGTTTTTCACTTTTGTGTAGTTTGCTCTTTTAGCCCCTCTGTCCTCATTTTTCCCTTCTCCTTCCGTCTCTCTTCTTTTTTTCCCTTTTCCTTCCTTTTCTCCCTTCTTTTCCCTTTTCTTTTCTCCCTTCCCTTCCCTTTTCCTTCCCTTTCTCTCCTTTTTCTCTTTTCCTCCCTCTGCCCTGCCCCAATAAGCCTCTTTTAGTCCTTTACTCTTACCTAAATTGCGGCAAAAGGGCGGGTTTTACCCGCTAGTTTTGGCCCTGCTGCGGGAGCTTTTAAAAACTTTTCCCTTTCTGTATAATGAGCCGCACTTTTAGTAGTTTTTCTAGCTAAGAGCCGTATTTCATTTTTCTAAGGTGATTTTTTATGAGTGTCGACGGGGACGATGGCAAGATTATCGAGGGCCCTGACAGCCCAAGTTCTGTGGGCTGGGTAAGTGCTAAGAAGATGTGCCTATATGGGGATACAGCTAATCCCCTCGTCCTAGAGGCTGGCGGAAGCATAGGGCCGGTGGAGGTAGAGTACGAGACCTACGGAGAGCTTTCCCAGGACAAAGACAATGTCATAGTCATCTGCCATGCCCTAACTGGAGACGCCCATGCCGCAGGCTGGGATAGGGAGCCTTTTGGTCCCTTGCGGGAGTATCGCAAGAAAAAGCCTGGCTGGTGGAACAGCATGATTGGGCCAGGAAAGCCCATTGATACCAACCGTTTTTATGCCCTCTGCGTAAACGTCTTAGGTAGCTGTTACGGGTCCTCAGGTCCCAGCTCCATTAATCCAGAAACAGGCCGACCCTACGGCTTGTCCTTTCCTATAGTAACCGTAGGTGACTGGGCTAAGATCCAGTTTGCTGTACTGGACCGTTTGGGTATTGGGAAGGTCTTAGCAGTCATAGGCGGGTCCATGGGAGGACAGATAGCTTTAGAATTGGCCCTAAGTGAACCAGAAAGGGTAGGATCACTTGCCATACTATCAGCTGGTCCCAGGCTCACAACCCAGGGTTTAGCCTTCAATGCTGTGGGCCGCAATGCAATAATTTCGGACTCTAATTTCTCTGGTGGGGACTACTATGGAAAAGATAGGCCCATTAAAGGTTTAGCTGTTGCCCGCATGATGGCTCAGATAACCTACTTGTCGGAAGAGAGCATGGGGGTAAAATTTGGCCGCAGGTTAAGGGGAAAAGATGCCCCAGACTACTCTTTAACTGGGATAGAGTTTGAAATGGAGAGCTACCTAAATTACCAGGCAGCAAGCTTTGTGGAGCGCTATGATCCCAATAGCTACCTCTATATGACTAGAGCCATGGACTACTATGATGCTGCCCTTATTTGGGGAGGAGGGGATCTTATAGAAGCCATGAGAAGGATAAAGGCCAGGACCCTGGTGGTATCCTTTAGCTCCGATTGGCTCTTTCCCCCGGAGCTTTTAAGGGAACTGGTCTCAGCTTTGTGCAGGGCTAGGCATCCTTTAAGCTACGTAAACATTCCTTCCCGCTATGGCCATGATGCCTTTTTGGTGGAGACCGATGCCGTGGGAAGGCTCATAAGGAGCTTTTTAAAGGACCCAAAGGTGGGTTAAGACCATTTGCATGCAGTTTTGCTTTAGAAAAAGTGGCACTCCTATTGGGTTTTTTAAATCTAGGCCAAAAGTTACCTTTTTAAGCTAACTAAGCACTGAGGGTAAAAAAAGGGACCTTTGAGGTTAAAGCTAAAGATTAGAGTTTTTTGGTATTAAAGGATTTTACTCATGGCTGATTTGGTTATTGTCTTAGACAAGGACAATCATAGCTTGGCACCTTGCAGCAGAAAAAGGGCTAGGATACTCATAAAAAAGGGTAGGGCCAAGGTAGTTAAGCAAAATCCTTATACTATTGCCCTGATTGACAAGGTAGTAAAGCCCAAAGGTGAGGAAAAAGACCCAGTACGCCTGGATGCAGCTGTCTGGGAAGAGTTTACCCGCTTAAAAAAGCTCCATAGGAACTTGGGACTTTTGGACAGAAATGGTAAGTCAGCTAAACTTTCCTTAAGTAATGAGCCCACTAAAGTCTCTCCCAGCTCCTTTCCCAGTAGCAATAGATGGCAGGATAAGGTTATCTTGAGCGGGGTGGAGCCTGGGTCCTATGTACTGGACTTAGGTTGCGGGGAAGGCGAGCTACTTGAGAGAATGATTGTCGACCTAAAGGTTTCCGGCCAAGGGGTGGAAGTGGACCCCAAGGCAGCTATGGCTGCCATGGATCGGGGGGTCTTTGTTTTAAACCTAGACGTCTCAGATGTCTTGGGGGATTATGAAGATCAAAGCTTCGATTATGTTATCTTGGAAGGAACCCTCCAGACCTTAAAAGAACCTTTAAAGGTTCTCCATGAGATGCTCCGGGTGGGAAGACACGGGATCTTATCCTTTCCCAACTTTGGCTACTGGAAGGTGCGTTTGGACTTAGGCGCCAGGGGCCGCATGCCTATAACCCCTGGTCTTCCCTACGGCTGGCACGATACGCCCAATATCCATCTTTTTACTTTAGATGACCTCATGGATTTTTGTCGGCAGAATAATGTCCAGGTAGCGGCAGCCTTCGGTCTAGCAGATGGTGAGATCCGTGCCTTAGGTACCCACGATAACCTGGTAACTGAAGAGGCTATACTTTTTCTGGAAAAGGGCTAAGTATTGCAAGGGGCGAAAAAATCCTTCTTTTAGCTAGGCTTTAAGCCTGGTGCCCAGGCTAGAGAAAAAGATAAAGACAGCTGGCAAAAGATTTTGCTAAAATAACTATATTTATATAAAATATTCTCTAGATACTATATATTAAAGTAAAACATTTTATTTTTTAGGTTTTTACTAGACATTAAATGGAAGGTGCTGGCGAAAAAAGGCTTGCATTTGGGCCCTAGTCTTGTTACACTAATTATCCCTTTGGCCTAAATGATAAAGGCTGAATTATGAGTATTTAAGGAGACAACACAATGTCCCGCGTTTGCGAAATCTGCGGCAAAACGCCCCAGAATGGCAATAATGTTTCCCATGCCAACAATAAGACCAAAAAGTTGTGGCAACCTAATTTGCAATCTGTGCGGCACCAGGCACCCAATGGTACAGTAAAAAGGATCCGTGCTTGCACCAAGTGCATTAAGCAGGGTCTGGTGAAAAAGCCAGTTCAAAGAAATCTCGAACTCGTGGTCCAAAAGTCCACGTCATAACAGTAGTTTTTGGTACTTCTAAACTGCTGTTGCCTCATTTCTCCTACTACGAAATGAAAAAGGCTCTTCTCTAGGGAAGGGCCTTTTTTTATGGGGCACAAATTTTATCTGGCAAAAATCTTTAAAAATAGAAATTTATTAGCTTTTTTAAGTACTTAGCGGATATTTTATCTATCTCGCCTCAGGGCGCTTTAAAGTAGAGTGTCAAAGCTTAGTAAATGAAGAAAATTTATGGTTTTCCCTCTGGAAAGCCTAAGGTTTTTTTGATGATTTTAGGTCCACATGGGGTCCAGTTGTGAGGATTTAAAAGGGCGTGTGGTATCAGATCCTGGATTGGGGTGCCCCTCATCAGGGCTTGGAGTAGGAGGCGGAGAGAAAAGAGGGATTTCCGTACTACCTGGGATGGAGGCTATAGAGAGGGGAGCCCTGGATTCCTTCTGGGGATAAGAGGACTCGTCATTATTGGCAGAGGCAGGATTTTCCCCGGCCTCTGCCGGGGGATTATATGCTGAGCTAGAATCTCCAGTATTTTGGGCCTGGGGATTAATTTCTGCGCTATTAAAGGCATCACTTGGGCCCTGTGCCGGCGGAGTACTTGGTGCCGGACTAGCTGCCGGAGGCGCTTGGCTACTTGCAGGAGGCGCAGGGGCAGGGGTAGGGTCAGGTGTAGTGGGAGCCGGAGCTTCCGGAGTCGTAGGAGGCGCGTTCAAAGGGATCTGGGAAGAGATATCTGGAACGGCATTGGGGACATTGGTAGACTCCGGGGCAGCTGGAGCTGAAGGTGTTGTGGCAGTGGATGCCTCAGTTGGCGCCTCTGGGGGAGGGGAGGTGGCTATCTCACCTGGGTTACTTTCTGGCTGGGTACTGGGTGCCGCAAGATCTGGGGTCACGTTAGGAGACAAGGTGCTATCAGGCGTAGCTTCCGGGGCAGCGGAAGCGCCAGGCAGTAAGCTCTGGGCTCCAGGGGTTGGGGCACTCTGCGCCTCTGGGGCAGCAGGGGCTGGGGCACTCTGCAGCTCTGGGGCAAGAGGGGCCGGGGTAGACTCTGTCGCTGAAGGGGTGTCGCCTGTTTGGGGAGGGGTAGCCGGGTCGGGAAATAAGCTCTGGGCTCCAGGGGCTGGGGCACTCTGCGCCTCTGGGGCAGTAGGGGCTGGGGCACTCTGCTGCTCTGGGGCAAGAGGGGCTGGGGTAGACTGTGTCGCTGAAGGGGTGTCGCCTGTTTGGGGAGGGGTAGGCGGATCGGGCAATAAGCTCTGGGCTCCAGCATTCTGGTTTTGTGCCTGGGCAGCGTCTTTTAAGCCCTGGCAATCTTTGCGCAGGATATTCATCTGCTCCTGGATATCTTGATAGCGGCTACTCACTGAGTTCAACTGGTTGGTCAAGCGGTTTATCTCTTCTGCGTCTCTGGAGGCCTTCTGCGTAGCTTGGGCCAGCTGACTGTCAACGTCGCTTTTTTTTGACGTTAGATCATCTAGCTGGGATTTCATTTCAGTTAGCTCACTACTAGACTGAGCCATTTGGTTCTGGAGAGTAGTAAGGTTTTGGTTTAAAGTACTCTCATTGCTCACAGAAGATCTCCAAAGAAATGCAAAGAGGGCAATTAAAATAACGGCTACGACTGCAAAGAATATTTTCAGCGCGCTCATGTTCACCACCTGGAGGGGTTTTTAGTACAATTATTGAAATCGGCTTAGCGGCCGGAAAATGCGATTATTATACGGGTCTATTACCCTTACTAAAATATTAGCTGAATTTTCTAATTTAGTGAAATACTAATAACAAAGACAGGGGAAAAAATTTATAGAAGTTGACGGCATGTTAGATCTAAAAATAGCCTCCATTTTGCGTTAAATGGCAAAATTCTAGCTAATCTTTGAAATAAGCTAACTTTATGCTAGGGTACCATGAAAGGCGGAAAAGGGCTATTTTAGGCCACAAGAGAGTCAAAATTATTCTGTTTAAGCCTTTTAAAACAAGGGGCCCAAAAAGTTTTTTGGGTTTGTCTTCTTTCAAAGAAGTCTTGAGCGAGTACAAAATGGATCCGGTAACTTTATCGTAGTATAGCACATTTGGATTTAAATGCAAGAATTTTATAGAAAAAGGTGTAAAAAATTTTAGCTAAACAACCAATGCGCAAATTTGATTAGCTTCTTTATACTATTTTAATTATACTAGCTATTTAAAATAAGTAAATAATGTTGTTTTATGCTATTTAATAATTATATAGCTTATTTTAAGAGTTTAAAGTCCTCATTTTTTTTCGCCTTTGTGAGATTTTGGCCAAGGCCCTTGGCTCTTAGCTAGGGACTTACTAGCTGGAACTGGAAAGGGGCATATATTTGGTACCAAGGGCTAATATTTTAGCCCACTATCAAGGTGGCTTATGAAGATTATCCTGGCCCATGAGATAGGATATTGCCTTGGGGTTAGAAGGGCTATGCGCATGGCCTTTAAGGCCCTTTCCCATGCAGAAGGTAAGGTCTATAGCCATGGTCCTCTCATCCATAACCAGGCAGCCATGGATCTCTTGCAATCTAAGGGACTAAATATCTATGAACCCAATATTACCCAGCTCAATAAGGGCGATACCCTTATAGTACGGGCCCATGGGCTTCCCCCAGTGGAATGGGCCAAGTTAGGGGCCCTAGATATTAAGTTAATAGATGCCACCTGTCCAAGGGTGGCTCAGATCCAGAGCTTAGTGGCTAAGAAGGCTAAGGAAGGCTATCTAGTTATCATCTGGGGTACGCCCCGTCACCCTGAGGTGGAGGGCCTCTTGGGTTTTGGAGATACCAGGGCAGTTGTTGTAAGTACAGTGGAAGATATCTTGGCCTTAGAAGAACAAGATGGGGAAGAAAAAGTCCTCTTAGTCTCTCAGACCACCCAGGATATGCGGGCCTTTGAGGCAATAAAAGAGGCTGCTGTAAAGCGTTTTGCAACTAGGCTAACAATAAAAGATACCATCTGTGAGGCCACATTAAAGCGCCAAGATGAGATAGCCCTGCTTGCCGCTAAGGCTGACGCCCTTGTGGTAGTGGGGGGAAAAGATTCAGGGAACACTAAAAGGCTCTATCAAAGAGGCCTAGAAGAGGGCTTAAAGACCATTTTAGTGGACGGTCCTGAAGATATTCCTGAAGCTTTTACACAAGGGGTAACAACTGTTGCCATTGGGGCCGGGGCCTCTTCACCCATCTGGCAGATAAGAAAGGTGAGCCAAAAACTAAGGGCCCTAGATCGTTTGGGTCAAAGCTCACCTATGGGCTTTATCCACAGGCTCTTAAGGGCCTTGGTGCTCTCTAGGGTGTACATTGCCTTGGGGACTGGCAGCTGGGGTTATGCCATTAATCTGGCAATGGGGGTGGATAGTCCCAAGCTATTTTTTGGGCTCTTTTTTTACTTTGGCCATGCCATGCATATCTTAAATGGTTATTTAGATAGGGATAGTGCCCGCTACAATGACCCGGATTTTGCCTCCTTTTTCAATAAATATCGCGTTTATATGATCTTGGCGGGGTTTTTAAGCCTCTTTCTATCCTTATCAGCAGCCTGGCTAATAGATACTAAGGTCTTTTTTCTGGCTGTAATCCTATTGGCCTTGGGAATTTTATACGCCTTGCCCCTGCCTTTTGGGTTTCTGGCCAAAAGAGGCATAAGAAGGCTAAAGGATCTGCCCTTAGTTAAGCCTGTGGCCATTTCCACAGGTTGGTCACTACTAGTTACTATTCCCCTTTATTTACACAAGCCAAGGCTAATAAACCTAGATACCCACGGATTAATGCTCCTTATCATAGGTTTTTGTCTTTCCTTTGCCCAGATCTTTGTCCGCAGCTTCCTGATGGAAATGCAGGACGCCAGGGGGGATAGGATATTTTCTTCCAATACCCTTTTCGCCAGGATAGGGATCAACCGCTCGACCTGGTTTTTAATTGGCTTTATTGTCCTGTGGGCAATAGCCTTGGTGACAAGCTACTTTTTGGCTGGCACAAGCGCCATTTTCCTGTGCCTTATCCTCACAGGTCCTGTATACAACGGCCTAGTCTTAAAGCGCTTCTTTCTAAACCCCTGGCTGGGGGGCTTTGAGTTCGATCTCCTCTTAGATACCCAGTTTATTTTAGCAGGCCTAATAGCTTTACTATGGACATATCTGTAATAATACCCACTTATAATAGGGCTAGGGCCATCCTTACGGCAGTAGAATCGGTACTCAAGCAAAAAGGGCCCTCTTTTGAGCTCATTATAGTAGATGATGGGAGTACAGATGATACCAGTACTATCCTAGCACCCTTTAAAGACAGCTTAAAATATCTACGCTTAGCGGAAAATAAGGGGGTCTCTAGGGCTCGCAACCTTGGGATAAACCAGGCTATTGGGGACTATATTTGTTTTTTGGATTCTGATGACGAGTTTTTAGAGGGCAAATTAGCCTCCCAGAAAGAGTTCATGGATAAAAACCAAGAGCTTCTCTTCTCCCAAGGGCAAGAAATTTGGGTGCGAAATGGCAGACAGGTAAATCCTGGCACAAGGCATCTTAAGAGGGCCGGACTAATCTTTGAGCCGTCCTTAGAGCTCTGTCTCATAAGTCCCTCGGCAGTCATCATGCGTAGGGAGTTTTTTGATAAAATTGGTCTTTTTGATGAAGAGCTCTTAGCCTGTGAGGACTATGACCTCTGGTTAAGGGCGCTTCTTTACCATCCAGTTGGCCTTTTGGATAAGTATGTGACCATAAGATACGGGGGCCTAGGAGATCAGCTCTCCCAAAGGCACTCTTTAGACAAGTACCGCATCTTAAGCCTGGAAAAGCTTTTAAGCTACCCTAACCTTAACTCTAACTACCGCAAAGCGATACAAAGGACCCTGGAGAAAAAGAGGGCCATTTACCAAAAGGGCTTAGCAAAAAGAATGGGCTAAAAATGATACCCCCCTTAGGGGGACCCTAAGGGGGGTATCATTGAAACTAGGGTATTTGTGGGCTTAATTAAAGCTTAAAAATCAAAGTCGTCGTCATTGTCCATAGGCAGGGCCTTGGTCTCAGATACCCTTGAGGCCTTACGCACAGGGGGCGGCGGAGCTATGGCCTGGGGCCTGGGGCCAGGGGAAGATTTGCCTGAGGAACGGGATACGTTGCTGGATCCTTGGCCATGGACCAGGGCCGTTATCTCATCCACTGCGTTCATGAGGTTACCGGCCTGGACAGAGAGCTGACCCGCTGATGAGGCGGATTCCTCCGCTGAGGCGGCATTGGATTGGGTGACCTTATCCATCTGGGTCATGGCCGTGGTTATCTGATTGATACCCTGGGACTGTTCTTTGGAGGCCTCGGCCACCTCGGAAACCAATTGGGCCACCTTAGAGGAGTTGGTGGCGACATTGTGGAAGTTTTCCGAAGTAGAATTGACCATCTCGGAACCGGAATTGATGTTGGAGATGGTGGCGGCTATGAGGTCCGCGGTATTCTTGGCGGCATCGGCGCTGCGGATGGCAAGGTTTCTGACCTCATCGGCAACAACGGCAAAGCCTGCCCCCGCCTCTCCAGCGCGGGCGGCTTCCACTGCGGCATTGAGGGCCAGAAGGTTGGTCTGGAAGGCTATCTCATCTATGGTCTTGATGATCTTCCCGATCTCGTTGCCTGAGGTGGCAATTTGATCCATGGCCTGGATGACATTGGCCATGGAGCTTTCCGCCCTGGAGACCGCATCTGTGGTCTGGGCCATTAAGGCATTGGCCTCTATGGCATTATCGCTATTGCGCTTGGTCATAGAGGAGAGCTCCTCTAAGGCGGCGCTCGTTTCCTCCAGTGAGGCGGCGTTCTCCGTGGCACCTTCCGCCAAGGTATTGGAGGAGGAAGACAGCTCCCCTGAGGCGGTATCCACCTCCTGGGCCCCTTCGGAAAGGGAGCTTATGATGTGATTTATCGGTCCTGTTATGCCCCTGGTGATGAAAATGGCCACCAACAAGCTAATGACTATAGCTACTATGATGCCGATAACAAGTGTGTAAAAGGCGCTCTTTAAAGAAGAAATGGAGGTATCGGCAAAATCGTTGGTGATATTTGTTATGGAGCTTGAGAGATTGGTAGCTGCCGTGATGAGGACATCACGGGCCTGGGTGCGCTTAACCTTGTTATCCCGTTCGCCCGTCATGTTGTTGTAAAGGCTTTCCAGGGCATCGATACAGGCCTGACCGTTTGAAACAATCTTATTTAAGCTGTCATGGAGGGCAGGGTCACTGGTGGTGTCCGCTAGGATGGCCCTAGCTTGGGACTCTATCTTTTTGGCACTATCCACGCTCGTTTTGAAGCGTTCCGGGTCGTGGTAGTAGAGACCCCGGAGCATCTCGATGTAGAAGTCGCTGGCTCCGGCCTCCAGCTGTATGGAGGTTTGGACCTTGGTATAGGCCGTCTGGATGGATTGGAGATCTGGCTGAGCTGAACCTAGTTCCCGTACCAACCTGTCTTCCATGCTAGTCCTAAAGTCCTGGATAGCACCCTTAAAACCGGTGTAGCCGTTTAAGACCGCAGTACGATTATCTACTATGGCTTTGTTGTTTTGCGGCATGAACTCGGCAATGGTCAGGTAGTCCTCGTGCAGCTTGTCCACGTTATTGATAAGCTCAATGGTTTGGGGGTTATCATTAGCTAGTCCCTGGTTAACAAGGCCGCGCAAGGTAGTCAGGTATTTTTTTACCTCTTCCCTGTACTTGAGGGAGTTTTTCCAGGTGTTCTCATCGAGGTCATAGGAAAACTCGATGAGGTTTAAGGCTTCCATGATGATATTGGTGGACATATTGGAAGCTGCATCGTTGCCTGGCATCACTACTGAGCGCAAATCATATGTGCCCCGCTGCACCTTGATTATGGCGACACCTATGATGACGGAGATGATGAGAAAGATGGCGCATACCGCGACAAAACCCAAAATGATTTTTGACCCTAGTTTCATGATAAAGCACCTCTAGAAGGATTATCTTCAATTCCGCCAGTAGTACCGGCAGCAATCAGGATTTTTTCGGTTAACTAAATTTTTTCTGAAGTAGAATGTAAAACATAGCAAAAGGCTAATAAAAAGTCATTAATTAAATAGACATTAGTAAAATTAAGGCTAAGCTAAGGCCAACTGATTTGTCTAGTAAATTTTCTCAAAAAAGGAGGCATAAAGTCAAGAAATGAACCGTAAAAAGTAATTTCTTCTAATTTAGCTAATCCCTTGAATTAACTAGAACTTGTGTGTCATTAGCTGCCTCTATCAAGGGGCCCTAGGGGCAAAAAGCTTATAGAGGCCTTAAAAAGCTCACCTCATAGACAATAGGCCAATGCTTGCCCGTGGCGAAAAGGGCGCCTTTCTGGTCAAAGGCTAGGCCATTTAAAACGGATTCCTGGAACTTAAGCTGGTAGATTTCCCTCATGCCAGCGGCTAGTTGGGTAAAATCAAGATAAAAGACGATACTCGAGCTCTGGGGATCTATTGCTGCCACCAAATCACTACCCAAGATATTGGCGTAGATGAGGCCGCTTTCAGGTTCGTACTCCAATTCATTGAGTTTATCCACTGGAACGCCATTATCGGTTATTATTAGCTCTTTTCCACTTAAAAGCGAAAAATCTACTGGACTATGGGCCCAAAGGGTGTTAGAGCCGTCGGAGCGCCACAGGACCTCACCATCATAGGTAAGGCCCCAGCCCTCTCCAGGTACCCTTTTGGGGCGGGGGGCCATGATGGGCGTCAAAGATTCTAGGTCATAGCGCAGGAGGGCATTGCCTTGCCAGGTTAAGATCTGGATCATGCCTTCGGCCACGGTGGACCCTTCGGCAAAGACCCGCTCCGGGAGCATGACACTGTGAAGGTTATTTAACTGTCCTTCTGTAAGCTCCCAGAGGTTTAACTCCGAAAGCCCGTAGAGCCCTGAGGTCTCATAGAGGACGCCCTCATGGAAAAAGAGCCCTTGGGTGAACTTAGGCGCCTTGGCATAGCTTTTAGTTAGCTCCACAGCTACTATCTTAGCCGGCGCAGCATTAGCTGCGCCGGCTAGAATACCTGTGAGGAAAAGTAGACAGAGGGTAGAGAAAAAATGTCTCAATACGCCTTTACCCTTGCGCCCTGGCTTTGAGGTGAGGACCATAGTTTAGATACCAGCTATTTCCTGTTTGGACTTTTTAGCCACCCTGGTCTTGGCGGCTTGGCGGATCTTGGGGATCAAGATCTTTTTCACCGTATCCAGACCGTGGTAGAGGTTTAGGCTTTCCTTATCTATGACGTCCACGGCCCCAATCTTATCGCTTCTCAGCTCCGCTTGGCTCCCAGCTTTAGCTATAGTGCTGCAAATGATGACAGGGATGGGGTAGTAGACCATGAGCTTTTTTAAAAAGGTCACCCCGTCCATCTTGGGCATGACAATATCCAAGGTAATGACATCGGGTCCCAGTTCCAAAAGCATCTCCCTGGCCTCGTAGGCATCCTTGGCAGCACCCACCACCTTGATATCCGGCTCATCTTCCATGGCCTTTGTCAAGAGGTTGCGGACTATGGCCGAATCGTCTACCACCAGGACCTTTATCCTGCCCCCACTACTGGGGGGACGGGGCACGCAGGCCCCGGCGGAAGGGGCAGGGGCAATGGTACTAGAGGGCGGCTTAAAGGACCCGGTGCGGCCAGTGGCCGCTATGCTGTGCTGAGCTGGCGCAGGGGGAGGGGTGGGGGCCGGAGCCCGGCTATTTTCCTCCCGGTTAATCAAAGAGCCGCCCATGACATTGCGGTCCATCTGTTCCACCACCAGCTTATTGTCCCAGTTCTGGTAATGGAGCTTAAGGCCGTTGGTACCGCCCACGTTTTCCTTGGTTATGCGGATATTGTGCTTTTTTAAGATCTCCCTGGCTATCTCCACATTGCGCTGGCCTATTTGGGTACCAGTCCCCATGGAGCTAATGACATTGGCCCCCCCTGAGATGATAGCCTCCAGTCCGTTTAAAGAGCCCACTGTGCGTTCAAAGAACTGTAAGAGCACAGCTGTGGCATAGTCACCGTATTTACCGCTGCGCTCCTTATTGGGGCTTGTGGGAAGCATAAAGTGGTTCATGCCCCCGAACTTCAACTGGGGGTGGAAGAGGCACACTGCCACGCAGGAGCCCAGGAGGGTTGAGATGATATTGGGTTGTTTGCTGATAAAGTATTCACCTGGCAGGATGAATACTCTGTTGACTTCAGTCATAGCCTTCCATTTCCCGGAGAAGCCGGTGCGAGGTAAGGGTTAAGCCAAAAGAAAATAATTCTATACAATCACAAATTTAGAAGAGCTTGCGCTAACTTGTGCGAACTTGCCCGCCGGTCCCCAAGGGGGCAGGTTAATGTGCTAGAGGCAAAGATTAAAGAGAATAAGCGCATCTTAGGGAAAAGGGTTAAATTAATCAAAACCAAAGGCCAGGCGGACTATACCGTCTGCTGCTAGGACCAGTCCCAGCCCGCCGTCTCCCAAGAGGGCGGAGCCGGCTAAAAAGTTTAGTCGTTTAAACTGTTCTCCCAGCTCTTTTACCACCACCTGCTGCTGGCCCATGACCTCGTCCACCAAAAGGGCGTAGCGTCCGGCAGGGGTCTCCACCATGACTAAAAGGCCGTCTGCTGGATCGGGATGCTCAGGTTCTAAATCAAAGATCTCATAGAGCTTGATAAGGGGTGTGATTTGACCCCGGCGGTTTAAGATGAGGCCCCTGCCTTCCACTGTGGAGAGCTCATCCGGCATGGGCCGCAGGGATTCTAGGATCTCATCTAGGGAAATGATGAAATTTGCCTGTCCCACCCTCACGTGGAGGGCCTTTATGACCTGTAGGGTCACGGACAAGGGGATCTTCAAGGTGATGATAGTGCCGCTTCCCACCTTGGAGTCCACATTGATGGAGCCGTTTAAGGCATTGATGTTGGTGCGCACCACGTCCATACCCACGCCCCTACCAGAGACATCGGTAATCTCCTTGGCCGTGGAAAAACCAGCACCGAAGATGAGGCCTATGGCCTCTTTGTCAGTCAAGGCTGCGGCCTGGGCCTCGCTCATGGTCCCCTTGGACACCGCCACCTGCCGCATCTTATCGGGGTCTATCCCCATGCCATCATCTTCCACCACCAAATAGAAAAATTCCTTGTCCGCTGAGGCGGAGACCCGCAAGAGCCCGTCCGGGCTTTTGCCCGCCTCAGCCCTTTGCTCAGCCGGTTCTAGCCCGTGGTCCAAAGAGTTTCTTACAACGTGGACCAGGGGGGCCTCTAGGCTCTCGGCAATGGATTTATCCAGCTGTACGTCTTGGCCCTCTAGGACCACTTTTACCCTCTTGCCCAGCTGGTGGGAAAGTTCCCTGGCCATCATGTTGACCTTTTGGAAGATCCCCTTAATCGGGACCCTCCTTATCTCCATGAGGCTCTCTTGCAACTCGTCGGAAAGCTCCCTAAAGGCCTGATTGGCATTTTTAAAGGCCCTTATTGTGTTGGGATTGACCTTTTCCTGCTCTATGGTCTTCTGGAGGTAATTGAAGGTCTCGGCTGTGACAATAAGTTCCCCCACATAGCTCATGAATCCGTCCACTTTTTCCTCGGAGATGCGCATAGTCTTGCGCTCCTGCTTGGAATCCTTTTGATCTTTGGATTCTTTGGCGTCTTTGTCCTTTTCCCCTTCCTTTTCAGCCCCTGAGGCCCCTTCTACTTCGCCTCCCTCATGGCCTTGTGCCCCTGGGGATGCCGGCTCTTCCTCATAGGTCAGATCCAAGAGCTTAACAAAGTCCATGAATTTATTTTCCACTATTCCCAAAAGCACAGAGTCGAAGTCCAAGCCGCTTTCAAAGACAGCGGTAAAATCCTCGCTGGCTTCTTTAAATGCCGGCTTTAGGGCCTCAAAATTGCCATCCTTTACCAGAGAGGCCAAGAGCTTGAAATTCTTGTCCAATTCCTTGGGGTCAAAGGGTGAGGCATGGATAGAGTCCAGGGCCGCCAAAACCGGCCCTGTAAAATCCGTCCCTTGGAAAGAAGCCCCAATTGGCCTTTTGGCCTTTTCGCCTTCCTTGCCCTGGGCCTTGGACGCATCTTCTATGGGGAGCTTATTGATGACATCGGTTATGTCCTGGATAAGCTTATCCGGCTCCACATCGTTATCTAAGGCCTCGGCTAGATATTTTTTTATCTTAGCGCAGGCCTCCTTAAAATCACCCCCACCTGCGGCGGGCGCGCCTCCTCCAATAAAGGCCACCAGATCGTCCTGGAATTGGGCCTCTTCCGGGGTGAGCACGGGGGTCCTGTCTCCGGCAGATAATCTGTCGAACATGGATTTTAAGTGGTTACCCGCCAAAAAGAGGAATTCTATGGCCTTGGGAGACGCCTCCCTTTTGCCGTGGCGAATATCATCTAGGAGATTTTCCAGCTTATGGGCAAAATCTTTTATATGATTTAGACCAAAAAAGGCGGAAGAGCCTTTAAGGGTATGGGCTGCCCGAAAGACCGGATTAATGGTCTCCATATTGGTGGGGTCGGCCTCGAAGGCGGAGAGGCTGGATGTGAATTCCTCTAAGAGCTCCTTGGACTCAGTAATAAAATCCTGGAGTAGACCCTCGTCAAGTTCCGTTTCCGACATGTTTTGGTTATATCCTTCAGCTTGGCGAGCTTACTCGATTGTGGCAAGGTACTTTAAGTCCTGTCCATTTGGGGGTTGTTAACTATGTTCTTTTCTATGTTTTTCAAGTATATGGGCTTTGATATTAATTTGCCACAATATATTGAAAAGAACAGTCATATCTCTGTATCTAGGCTTAGCATCTAAATATGGGAGATAGAACATACTTCACTAGTTTAGCCCAAAGTAGGAAATATCTCAATAATTTTGCTCTAAAGTGGGCCCTTATTTGTCATAACTAAGATAAGCCCTTAAAAAAGAGGGAGAAAAAAATTTTTCTCCAGTGCGGTCAAGGGGGATTTTTGGTATCTAGTTAGGCCCTAAAGTCTAAATTTTTTGCTTTCGACCGCAATATAAGGGAAAAGAAAGTAGTCTCCCACTAGAATTTGTGGAGAAAAAGATAGAAGGGGAAAATCAGCAGAGAAGATTAAAATTTTTATCTCTTTTTTAGCCTGCTTTATTTTGACAAATGGCGCAAAAAGCCTCTTAGCAGACCTTTAAGAACTTGTGCCAGGGGCCGCGGGAAATAAAGATGGGAACTATATGGGAAATGCTTTTGGGGAGGGGTCAAGGGAAGCTAGCGGGGAAATTTATAGGGGAGGTAAAGTTAAAGAGGCCCTGCGGGAGCAGGGCCTCTTAAGGTGCATCATGCACTTAAAGTAAA
This sequence comes from Deltaproteobacteria bacterium, assembly GCA_031279515.1. Taxonomy (GTDB): domain Bacteria; phylum Desulfobacterota; class Desulfarculia; order Adiutricales; family Adiutricaceae; genus JAITII01. Next base: position 5,729 of record JAITII010000063.1, on the reverse strand, counting down.
TTTGGTAAAGGCTTTATTAAAGATGGCAAAGGCTTAGCGAATTACGGTTTCCACCCGGCGGTTCAACTGATAGTCGGCCTCGGTGGTGCCAAAAGCCCTGGGGTTGGACTCTCCATAGGCTATAGTGGTTAACCTAGAACCAGAGATACCCTGCAAGGTCAGATACTCTAAAACTGCCTTGGCGCGACGATCGGAAAGAGCTAAGTTGTAGGCTTCGGTTCCGCGCTCATCTGCATAGCCCTGCAGTTCAGCATTGACAGCTACTTGATTCAAGAAAGCGGCCTTGGCCTGGACGCGAGTTACCTGGTCTGAACGGATGTTGTAGCGGTCAAAATCAAAATAGATATGCTCATTAACAAATGCCTGACGCAGGATGTCATCAGTTGAGTCACCACTTACAGGCTGTGCTTTCTTAGCGCAGCTTGCCAGGGGCAGGGCCAGGGCTAAGACGGCGACCAACATCAATAATTTTTTCATGCTTGTTCCTCCAAAATATTAAAGTAAAAGAATTATATATGGCCCAAAGGCCCAAAATAAACCGGAAGCCGCATGGCCCGGTGCTGTTTTCTATTCCTTGTGGCCCCTTTGTCTTTAAGGGAGGCCAAATCGGAATTCAGCGGACACTATATGTAAAATCCCAGGTGTCATATGCTTGGTCTATTCTATATGACCTCTATTCTATATGACCTTGCGGAATTTTTCTCCCTTTCTAAAAAATATGGGCTCAAAGGAGCTTCGGACAAATATCTTCTTTAGTATAAAACAGGAATAAAGGTCAAGTCAAATTTTGAATGCTAGGCTAGAGTTCCCAAAAGAGAGGGTGCAAGTATTTTCTGTTAATTGTAGATCTTAGTTCTAATAGCCACAATTCATGGTAGAGATCATATATTCTATTCTTTATCTCTTTGGTTTGGCTTAACAATTTGTGCACTTCTTATATTACAAACATAAACTAAAATCAAGAAAATTAGCATCCCTTACGAAAAAAAATTAAAAGGCCTTTAAAACTTCTTTAAGTCCCAAGGGCAAGCTGATTTCCGGGTTAAAGGCTAAATCTTTTTTCGCCCTTTCCATGGCTGCCCAGGAGTGGAGGGTATCGCCTGGCCTTGCCGGCAAATATTGCGGCGCTTTGAGGCCGCCCATGACCTCTGACAGAGTTTCTAAAAGAGTCTCTATAGTCACGGCAACACCAGTACCTATATTATACACCCCGCGGGCCATTTTGGCCTCTGAGGCAAGGATGGCTGCCCGGACTGCGTCCCTCACATTGATAAAATCCCTCGTCTGTTTTCCGTCACCATAAACCTGGGGCGCCTCGCCTTTTTTGCCGGCTAATACAAATAGTGGTATTACCCCCGAGTCAGGGCCCTTTGGAGATTGGCGTGGGCCGTAGACATTAAAATAGCGCAAAGATATAGTGCGCAATCCTTTTTGTTCCTCAAAAAAGAGGGCAAGGTTTTCCCCCAAGAGCTTAACAGCCGCATAGGGCGTATTGGGCTTGGGGACCTGTGCTTCGTCATGGGGACCGGGCAAATCCCCGTAGACAGCAGAGGTTGAGGCGTAAACTAGTCTTTGTACTTTATGATAAGCGCAAGCTTCCAAGACATTTAAGGTGCCCATTCCGTTTATCGCCAGGCACAGGGCCGGATCTTCCTGGCTCATGTGCACTGAGGCCAATCCTGCAAGATGAAAAACTTTAGCTGCCCCCTTGACAGCTGCGTACACATCTGTCTTATCCCGGATATCCCCCACAATAAGCTCTGTCTGTGAGGCAATTTTCCCCAGATTTTCCCATTTTCCCGAAGACAGGTTATCTAAGATCCTCACCCTTTTGCCCTCTTTCAGCAAGGCCTCGCAAAGATGGGAGCCGATAAAGCCTGCCCCTCCGGTGACGAGGGCTGTTTCTGGGATGCTCTTTACCATATGGACTAGTAACGCTTTTATTTAGGTTAAAAATGGGCCTTAAGTCTTAGAGGCAGATAAAATTACAAGGGAAATGACCTTTAGAACTTCTTTATCGTAAAGAATAATAAGTATTAAACTTAATTAAATTAAACTAAGTTAAATTTTATTTTGCGCTGAGTTAATATGAAAGAGTTCCTTTACATTAATTAGATATTAAAAAAATTTTTAAAGTTGCTATAGAGCAAAAAACAACCCGGAAACTATCACACAAAAGAGGCCTAAAGTCAATAAAGGGCCAAAGTCAAAAAGACTTTTGAGGCCCTTTTTGGATTATGAGTTTACTATAAATAGTTAAAATATAAGTAAAAAGCTAAGCTGGGTAAAATTGCGACTACTATTTGACTAGGTATTATGCAAACAAAAATGATCTTAGATAAGGGGGGATTATTTTTTAGTCTTAGAGCAAAATGTAAATAGATAGTTTTTAAATTTTTTAATTTAATACCAGGCGCTTATTTTAAAAGCTATATATATCATGCTTTATTTCTTATACCTTAACTTATACCTAAGATATTTATAATGTCTTGTGCCAGGTCCCTCTATCTATACAGTAAATAGTAAATAACTTTAGCAGATATTGTATGTACTGGTAAAGGGGCTCTTTAAGGTCTAGTTATTGACTATAAGCTACTTGGCACCAAAAAACTCTGGGAAAGAGGGAGAAGTACCCTTTAATGAGGAGAAAAAAATAGAATTTGGGGAATGCTAGAAAAAAAGAGCCCTCTTTGGCGTTAAAAGGGGGCGCCCTTTCGAGGATTTTAAGAGCTAGGGGAAAGATTTTCTAGGGGCTTAAGATAAGTTTTTTAAGTGCAATAGGCCTTTAAAGGGCACAGCTTGAAAGTCGCATAAAGCTTATGTTTTTAAGCCTTTAAAAATAAAGGCGGCAGTTTTTTATACCTTAAAGCGGGAGCGGAGGGCTTCTTTTGGTCCAGAAAAGGAGCTAAGGGGCTTTATTAAGGAGGGATCATCGGGTAGCCCGTTAAAGCTACTAAGGTTTTCCAGGGCTTTGGGGTAATTAGCCTCTCTTTGGGAAGAAAGCCTTAAAGGGACTTGGGGATCGGTGGGAACCAATCCTAGTTTTTCAACTAGATTTTTGTATTTCTTGGCAGCGTCCACCACTACCCTGCCCTTTTGTACCAAGAGCCCTTCACATTTATTTATTCCCCTCTGCACCTGGGAGATGGCGGTTTTAAGCCGCTTTAAGGTGTTAGTGAGGGGGCCTAGGTTCTGGTCTTTCAAGGAGATCTCTTGCTGGAGCTTCTCCTGTTCGTTCCGCAGCTGGGAGAGATTTTCCTCCAGGTCCAGGTCAGGATCTAAAAGGGCATCTAAATAGTCAGGGGGAAGGGCGATAAAAATGGATGGGGCTGGGCCAGCGGGCCTAGCTAATTTCTCCTTTTTCTCTTTTTTCTGGAGAGGAAAGGGCAAATAGGGCTGGCTGTTTCCTTCCAAGTGGTGGGCAAAGGTGGCAATAGCCAGTTTGGTGGCCTCTAGCTCTATTTCCTTGGCCACAAGGTTCTTGGAGAGGTCTAGCTTCTGTTGGGTCAATAGCTTGCGGTTGGCAGCAAAGTTATCCCTCCAGCGGCACAGGAGGACTAAGCAGCCAGTCCTGTCTTTGATGGAGGCTAAAAGCTCGTTTATCTCCTCTAAGGCACAGTTCATCCGGGCTTCCACTTCACGCAACTCATAGTTCGTAGAGCTTTTGGCCTTGAAGGGCTGTATAAAGGAGTTTGTCGTGCTTTCTGGGGCTAGTGCCCTATGGTACAATTCAGTTGTGGCCATGGCTATAAATTATGCCTAATATTGTTTTTCTGTCAAGCAATTTGTCATAAAATTTCTAAAATAAAATTATAATAAATGATCAAATGTTTATATGATTTGTTAGCTTACTATAAAATGTAGTAAGAAATTAATTATTACTGTATGTAGTATTGCATTTTTAGTAGCTTGACAAGCAGCTTAGGTGATAACTAAATTTACTAGATATTTTCAGTATTTAAGTCTACTGCAAGGTTTTAGCAGAGGCGCTACAAAATTCCTTTAGAAAGAAAAATAACTATACATTCTATATATTTATAGACAAGACTCCAATTTGAAATGTATTTGGGGATTAGCAAAATTGCCTGGATATTTTAAAAAATTAGTTGGGCTGTTTCTGCATATTATGCTTATATTAGCGATAAATGTGGTTCAAATATGGGAAGGGTATCTTTTGACTGAAACTAAAATTATATGCTAAGTTATTTATATGGAAGACTATCACCTAACACAAAGTGATTTTGAGCGCTGGTTCTCCACCCAGGAGAGCTGCATAGAATACCTTATTAAAGTCCGTTGGCCCCAAGGTCCCCGTTGCCCCAAATGCCAAGGCACTAGGCTCTGGAGGTACGGCATGACCTTGAAGTGCTCAGGCTGCCGGGCTTCCTTTCGTCTCTTGGCCGGGACTATGTTCCAGGATTCCCATTTGTCCCTGGTGGACTGGTTTAGGATCATGTGGTTCATATCCAACCAGAAATTTGGGCTAACTGCCATGGAACTCCACAAGAGTTTAGGCATCTCTTACTCCACTGGCTGGAATATACTGCGCAAGCTGCGCAAGGCCATGGTCCCAGCTGGAGGGGAATTATTGACTGGCACAGTAGAAGTGGACGAGGCCTTTATCGGGGGCCTTATTGATGGAGCCAAGGGAGACTCTAAGACTTCTAACCAGGTCCTGGTGGTCATGGCAGCTGAACTGGATGGCAAGTCCATTGGGCGGGTAAGGGTACAACAGATACCTTCCGCAACAGAAGAAAATCTTTTTGACTTCATTCGTAGCTCTCTTAAGATAGGAACTACTGTCATAACAGATGGTTGGATGGGTTACCAAGGTCTTGGAAATAATGGCTATTTACATAAAGTCAAGATTATGAATCAAGAGAAAAAAGCCTTACCCAATATACACAAAATGGTAACCCTAATGAAAAGGTGGCTTTTGGGTTCCTTAAAAAAGTTTCCCAACAAGGAATACCTTGACTATTACCTGGACGAGTATACCTTTAGGTTCAACCATCGCAGGGCAATAATGGGCGGGCAGATGTTTTTGCGTCTAGTTGAAAAAGCCTTAATAACCCCGCCCCTGATGCGCGAGGATATCAGGGCAAGAAACATAGAGGAGCAAAAGCTTTTTTTTGAACTACCCATGAGTAACCAGGATATCCCACTTTTTTAGAGAACCTTAAGCTTTTTACCCTCAGAGGCTATTAAAACTAGCTTTTAAAGCTTTTCTTTAATCCTGGCAGACCATACCTAAGTAAGCGCCTAGGGCCTTATCCAGTCCGGGGCTTTGGTAGAATTAAACGCACCCGCCGGGAGCTGGGGAGTACTCTCGTAAGGGAGTCTCTATCCTGAGTGGCATTAAGGCAATTAGCACCCTAGATTTAGTGCCCTAGGGTAGCATCTGGTCCTATCCCTAAGTAAGTATCTAGTAGTTGTATCCAGAGAGGTGTTTTGGGAGAATTAATCGTGCCCTATGGGATCTGTGGAAAGCTCCCGAAAGGGAGCTCCCAATCGACCAAATAACACGTTTTAGAGCTGTCGAACTAGGGGATTTATGCATGCCAATGGTTCCTAGTCTATGGTAACATTATTTATTTGCTCCAGGGAGGCTGTTTTGGACGATTTAAAAACCAACTCTTCTAGGTCTAAAGGGCCAACAGGTAAACTCATATCCCCTTTGGCCGACCCACTTTTCTCAGCAATTTTTGCGAACGCCGAGGAGAGTGCCT
>JAITII010000032.1 GCA_031279515.1 Deltaproteobacteria bacterium | reverse complement strand
AGGCTTTTTAGGCTTTTAAGACTTTTTAGGCTTTTAAGACTTTTTAGAAAAAGCTCTGCTTCATTAAATTATAAGAAAACTAGTAGCAAAGCTACTATTAGGATAGGCGTGTGGGGATTTTTAAAGGCTTATGTTAGAGGATTAGCTTTTAAAAAAAGACCCTTAAAGGCAAAAATATAGCTTCTTTTGCCTCAAATTGTGCGCAAAAATAAATGTTTTTAAGCTGAAGAAATATTAGTTACAAAAATTTACAAAAAAACCAAAGCTTAACTAGTTTCTCGCCCCCTTAGAGTTTAAGATAGAGGGTACATCTTGCGAGGTGTATCTGGTAGAGTCTTTCAAAGCTATAGAATATCTTGTGATATTTTAGATACTAGAAAAAATAATATCATTTAAAATCACCTAACTAAAAATTTTAGGTTCTTTGGCTTTAAAGTATTAAAGGCAATAGTTTTTGAGGGCACAATTTTTAAAGGCAATGGTTTTTGAGGGCACAATTTTTGTACAAGCTTTTTGGGAAATCTTTTTAAGCTATTTTGGCAAAAATACGGTATAATACAGCTAAATTTTAAGGGGAAAAATAAATACAAATTTTTTCTGGGGATTTGTGGCCCCACAGGAGATTGAAATGGCACAATTTAACTGGACAGCCCAAAGCTTACTGCAGCAGAACCAAGAAATTTGGAAGACCTTTGCCATCCAGACGGCGACTAAGTTAGACATTATTACTATAGTAGATAAGCGGGGCGGGGCAACAATCGGAGAAATTGCAGAAGATGCCATCTGTGACCCAAGGGCTACGGAAATGCTTGTGGTAGCTTTGGTGGCTTTGGAGCTTTTGGCTTGGGATGGTGAGAAAATAGTGGCAACTGAGGCAGCAAAAAAGAATCTTTCCAGCTTAAGCGCCTCTTATATAGGAAATGTCATTATGCACATGTCCCAAGTGGCGGAATCCTGGGTAAAGCTCTCCCAGGCTGTGAAAACGGGCAAAAGAGTCCCTCCCCCTAGCTTTCCCACTGAGGCCGAGCAAAAGGCCTATGAGGCTGAAAGGGCCAAAAACTTCATCTTGGGGATGTATAACGTTGCCTCCCTCCAGGCAGAGGGTATTAGCGAGGCCTTTTTAGAGCTTAAGGGCAAAAAGAAGCTCTTGGATTTAGGCGGGGGACCAGGTACCTATGCTGCCTTTTTCTGTGCCAAAAACCCGGAGCTACAGGCTGTGGTCTTCGACCGTCCCACCTCAGAGCCCCTGGCTTTGGGGGTCTTGGAGAGACTAAAGGTCACTGGTAAGGTAAGTTTTATGGGGGGTGATTTTTTGCATGATCCTCTACCCAAAGGCTTTGATGTGGTCTGGCTCTCCCAGGTCCTCCACGGGGAAGACAAAAAAAATGCTCTGCTTTTGGTCCAAAGAGCTGCAGGCAGCTTGGAGCAGGGCGGAATCTTAGCTATCCAAGAGTTTGTCTTGGATGACAAGCTAACAGGGCCTGTGGGACCAGCACTCTTTGCTTTAAATATGCTAGTTAATACCGAGGCCGGGAGGGCATATACCTACAGCGAAATCATAGCTATGATGAATGATGCCGGAGTGGCAGAAATAAAGGAGCTAAAGGCCCCTTTGCCACCTGGGAACCGCATCTTCTACGGGATTAAAGGACAGGCTTAAAGGAACTAAGGTTTCCCAGAATTAATTCTGCGTAGTAGCTCCAGTGGGGAGGGATTAAATGAGTTTGCCTCTGGTATTTGATAGTTGAGAGCCTGGAGTTGTTGGGCCGGGCTGCGGTCTGAAGCTTGCCAGTTTCATTGGGGATAACAATGCCCTCTGGCTTCAGCTTCAGGGTAAAACCTAAAGATTCTGCCTTTTCCACTATCCAGATGGCATATTCGTACCAGGTGGTCTCTCCGGAGGCGGCCAGGTTATAGAGGCCCCTTTCCAGGCCTTCCTTCCCATCGAGTCTATCTTTTACTACATTGGCTGTGGCAGAGGCTAGATATTCAGCTGAGGTGGGTGACCCGTGCTGGGTATTGTCCATGGACAAGAGGACATGGGTATGGGCAAGGTGCAAAACTGTCTTCAGAAAGTTTTTCCCCACCAAAGAATAGACCCATGAGGTACGAAAGATGAGGTAGTCCCCCTTTTCACCCATGACCTCAGCTATTGCCATCTCGCCCTGGAGTTTGGTCTGTCCATAGACATTTAAAGGATTTGGGGTGTCTTCTTCCAGGTAGAAATCTTTTTTCCTGCCATCGTGGACATAGTCGGTGGAGTAGTGAATGAAAAGGGCACCTTTAGAGAGGGCAAATTCAGCAATTGTCTTAACTGCAAGGTGGTTTACGATATCAGCACATCTCTCATCATTTTCAGCGCGGTCCACATCGGTGTAGGCCGCTGCGTTTACAATGATATTGGGTGTATGCTTTAAAGCATCCAGGCGCTTTGCCAGATCCGGAGAAGCAAGATCCGCATCATTTCTTCCCCAGAGGGTTATAGGCCCCAGAGGGGCTAGGGTGAGGGCCAGATTACGGCCCAATTGTCCGTCTTTGCCTATAAGTAGGATCATTTAAGCCGCCTATTTGATAGCCACAAGCTTCTTAGCTTACGGAGAGCCAAAATTTAAAATTTGCTAGTCTTAGAAATTAAAAATGCCCAAGCTAGCTACTGTCAGCTAGCCTTCCCACTTTGCTTTTTCTCTGATACGATTTTTTGCCTTTGGCTTTACGCCCTTTATAGTTATCATAGCCTAAGCTGCGGCTATTGTAAATCCAAAATTTGAGCGCAAGGACGCGAGAAGGCTAGACTTGGGACATATCACAATATATTGTGGAGGCTATTTTCTTGGGACCTAAAGAGAAAGGGAAGTCTTTATTTTTTCTTCCCCTTGCCAAAAATAGCATTGCCTTTTAGAAAATTTATCTTTAATTTTACTGATGCTCAGGATGGGCCAAGCTTTATCCCATTAGATCTTTTATTTAAAAGCCTCTACTCTAGTTTATCTAGAGTGCGGAAGGCTTAATTAGTTAGTACTAAAAGGAGCAAATAAACTTATCTCTAAATAATTTATAGCCATGCTGCCTTTTAGCAAAACGCTACCAGGTACCGCTTTAAAAAATGTCTTTTCTGAAATTTAGAAGTAATATTAGCTTAGAAAAATATAGATAGCACGCCAAGCACTATTAAAATTATCGCTTTTCCTTTAAATGATCTCTCATATCTCATATTTCATCTCTAATCTCTACAGCTCTAGTCTCTAGTCTCTAGTATCTAGTATCTAATCTCTAATCTCTAGTCTCTAGTCTCTAGTCTCTAGTCTCTAGTCTCTAGTCTCTAGTCTCTACAGCTCTAATCTCTAGTCTCTAATCTCTAGTCTCTAGTCTCTAGTCTCTACAGCTCTAATCTCTACAATTCTAGTTGCTACTTTTATGGTTTTTTATTAAAAATAAATTTCCCTTGTAGCCTTTAACTTATTTTAGAAATTGCCTTAAGCTTATTAGTGACTTAAGGCACTAAAAATTTGGGAAAAGTAATATTAAAGCGCTAGGGCCAGGGGGGCGAAATCATCTAGGAGGGTACGCGCTACGTTTAGTCCAGAGGCCATGGCACGCACAACCAGAGAGGGACCGTTTGCGGCATCTCCGCAAAGATATACCTTGGGTCCGAGCCTGCCTAAGGGATCTAGCTTTTTCCCCTCTAGATAGCTTATGGGCTCAGGTCCTGTAAAGCCCATAGCCAAGAGCACCAGGTCCGCTTCCAGTTGGAACTCTGAGCCTGGTTTGGGTATGGGGGCGGGCCTTCCGTCTTTTAGCTGCCAGTCCACCTCCTGGAGGCTAAGTGCGCACACCTTTGTGCCATCTGCAGAGGCTAAAAACTCTAGGGTGTTAATATTCCAATAGCGGTCGCAGCCCTCTTCGTGGCTGGTGGAGGTGCGTAAGGTCCTGGGCCACTGGGGCCAGGGGTTATCCGGGTTCCGGGTTAAAGGGGGTTTGGGCATGATCTCTAATTGGCTCACCTTTATGGCCCCTTGTCTTAAAGCAGTACCCACGCAGTCGCTACCCGTATCCCCGCCTCCTATTACCACCACCTTTTTCCCAGAGGCAGAAAAACTTGGAGGGATTTGCTCCAATTCTCCGGAGTTTATCTTGTTTTGTACTGTAAGATAATCTGTGGCAAAGTGGATACCCATAAGGTCCCTTCCAGGGACTACAAGGTCCCTTTTAGCCCGGGCACCTATTGCCAGAATAAGGGCATCATAACGGCTAGTTAAGAGCTTAAAGGAGATGTCTTGGCCTATTTCCACGTTGGTTTCAAAGCCCACCCCCTCTTCTTCCATGAGTTTTAGGCGCCTATCGATTATGTCCTTATCCAGCTTGAAGTCGGGGATGCCGTAGCGTAAGAAGCCTCCACATTTTAAGTCTCTTTCGTAGACCGTGACCTTTGCCCCCACCCTATTTAAGAAGAGGGCAGCTGATAGTCCTGCAGGCCCTGAGCCCACCACGGCCACCTTTAGATCCAATCTCTCTTGGGGTTGGCGAGGCCGCATTAAACCCAAGTCGAATCCTTTTTCAATCACCTCCCACTCTATGAGGCGGCTGGGTACCGGCTCTTCATGGATGCCCTGGACGCAAGAGCCCTCACAGAGTGCCGGGCAGACCCTGGCAGTGAACTCCGGAAAGGGGCTGGTCTCTAAAAGCTTGGCCAAAGCCATTGGCCAGCGGCCAAATCTGGCTTCTGTATTGATCTCTGGGATTACATTGTAGAGGGAGCAGCCCATACTGTGGCAAAAGGGTATGCCGCAGTCTTGGCATCTGGCGAGCTCACTATTTAAATAGATGCCAGTGGGACGCAGTTCAACGGGTTTATAGTCAGTAAGTCTTTGGGATATGGGTCTGTATTCGCTCATGTTAAAAGTCCCGAAGGGAGTAAGGCATAGTTTACTTTGCTTTAGTTGGCAGCGGTTTTGGGGCTAGTCTGCCCGTAGGAGCGGCCAAGTCCCCTTTCTAGGAGATAGGCTGCCCTGTACTCCAAGGGGAAGACCTTGACAAAGCGGTTTTTGACCCTGGGCCAGTCAGCTAAGATGTTATAGGCAAGCTTACTTCCAGTATAGTCCAGGTGTTTTCGGATAAGGCCAATTAGTTCCTCTTCGTCTTGGTGGTTTAAGAGCTCTAAATTTACCATCTCGTGGTTCACGTGGACATCGAAGTAGCCATCGGAATCTAAGACATAAGCCATGCCTCCGGACATGCCTGCCCCGAAATTAACCCCTGTTTTCCCCAGTACCACTACCCTACCACCGGTCATGTACTCGCAGCCGTGATCGCCTACTCCTTCCACTACCGCTATGGCCCCTGAATTACGGACAGCAAAGCGTTCTCCGGCTAAACCGTTTAAGTACAATTCCCCGGAGGTGGCTCCATATAAGGTCACGTTTCCGCAGATGGTGTTCTCTTCCGGCTCAAAGCCGGGATGTGAATCCATGGGCGGCCTTACGATAAGCTTTCCTCCGGAAAGGCCCTTGCCGGTATAGTCATTGGCCTCTCCGTAGAGGGTTAAGGTCAAACCCTTGGAGGCAAAGGCTCCAAAGGACTGACCGGCAATGCCCTCCAGGTTTAGGGTAATAGTATCGTCTGGAAGACCTGCTAGTCCATAGCGCCGCACTATGCGGGAGCTAATCTTAGCCCCCACTGTTCTATCAGTATTTTTAATCACCAAGTTGAGCTTAACTGGACTTGCGCTTTCAATATTTTCTTGTATCACTTCCAATACCTTATCGTCTAAGGTATTGGTGTGGCGCTCTGACATGTACTTTTGAAAGCACAAATCTTTGTTCTCTGGCTTATGGAGCACATGGGAAAAATCTAGACCGCGCTCTAGAAAGATGCTGGAGCTTTTTTTAGGTGTTAGCCTATCGCAGTTTCCAGTCATCTCCTTTAATGTCCTAAAACCCAAGAGGGACATATATTCCCTCAGTTCTGCGGCCACAAAACGGAAGTAATTCATTACGTGGTTTTCTGTCCCCCTAAAGCGGGCCCGCAGTTTTGGGTCCTGGGTGGCTATTCCCACTGGGCAACCATTGGTGTGACATTTGCGCATCATCAGGCAGCCCATGGAGATGAGCACAGAGGTGGCAAAACCAAACTCGTCTGCTCCCATAAGACAGGCTATGGCCACGTCTCTGCCGGTCTTTAGCTGTCCATCCACCTGCAGACGCACCCTGGTGCGGAGCTTATTTAAGACTAGGGTCTGTTGGGTTTCCGATAAGCCTATTTCCCAGGGGGAGCCGGCATGGCGAATGGAGGACAGGGGCGATGCCCCTGTCCCTCCATCAAAACCAGAGATGAGGATGGATTCAGCCATGGCCTTGGCCACCCCAGCTGCAATGGTACCTACTCCCACCTCAGAGACCAGTTTCACGCAGACAGTTGCCTCATCAGCTGCCTGGTGCAGGTCGTAGATGAGCTGGGCAATATCTTCTATGGAATAGATGTCGTGGTGGGGCGGCGGGCTAATGAGGGTGACCCCTGGGGTACTGTGGCGGACCCTGGCTATCTCAGTATCCACCTTGTGGCCAGGGAGTTGTCCGCCTTCCCCGGGTTTAGCACCCTGGGCTATCTTTATTTGGAGCTCTTTGGCGTGGGCTAGATATTCTATAGTTACCCCAAAGCGTCCCGAGGCCACCTGCTTGACTGCTGAGATGGTGGAGCGGCCATCGGGCCTGGGCAGATAGCGGGCCGGGTCCTCCCCGCCTTCCCCTGAATTGGAGCGGGCACCTAGGGTGTTCATAGCCAGGGCCATGGTCTCATGGGCTTCTTTGGAGAGTGAGCCAAAGGACATGGCACCCGTTGCAAAGGTCTTTACTATGGACTCTATGGGTTCCACCTCTTCCAAAGGTAGACTCTTTGCTGCTGGGACAAAGTCCAATTGTCCCCTTAAGGTATAGGCCTTTTCGCTCTGGTCATTTATCATAGCTGCGTATTTCTTGTACAGCTCGTAGTTACCAGTACGCACCGCCTCCTGGAGTGTCGTTACTGATTCCGGGGTCCAAAGATGGCCTATGCCTCCCTGGCGGTAGCGGTAGCTACCGCCAAGGGGCAGGGGTTTTACCTCCGGCGGGGGCCCCAAGGGGAGCTTGGAGATTTTCTCAGAGGAGGCATATCTTAATAGGGCAGCCTCTTCAAAGTGGTAAAGGGAGAGTCCTCCCACCCTGGAGGGTATACCGGGGAAGTATTTATCCATTATGGATTTACCCAGGCCCACGGCCTCAAAGATCTGGGCTCCGCGGTAGCCCCGGAGGGTGGAGATACCCATCTTACTCATGATCTTCAGCAGGCCTTTTCTGAGGGCCATGACATAGTTTTCCACAGCCATGGTGGGGCTCATGGGCTCTTTTAAGAGCCCCTTTAGGGCCAGATCTGCTACGGTCTCGTAGGCTAGATAGGGGTTTATTGCCGATGCCCCTAAAGATAAAAGCATGGCCATATGGCTTACTTCCAGGGCGTCTCCGGTCTCGCAGACTAGACCAACGGATACCCTTTTGCCCGCCTTGGAGAGCTTTTGGTTAACTGCTGCCACAGCCAAAAGCGAGGGTATGGGTAAGAGCATGGCACTGGTTTTATTAGAAGAGCTGTACTTTAAGCCTTCAAAGAGGTCTATGTTCCTTTCCCCCACAGAGTAGGCCTTCCTTAGGCCAGCGTCCCTATCTGAGATGACTATTATCTTGGCGCCTTTTTCCACTTCTTGTAAAGCAGCGTCTGCCAGCGTATCCAAGGCCTTTTCCAAGGATGCCCCTTTCACGGCCCCCTTTTCCGGGGCCGGAAACACGGAGGCTATGACGCTAGCGTGGAAGTCATCGTATTTTAAGTCGTTAATGAGGCGGACTAGATCGTCGTTGGAGAGGAAGGGGTGGGTGAGTTTTACGAGGCGGGCCTGAGAGGGGGTTTCATCTAGGATATTGGGGTTGTAGCCTATGAAGGTCATCTGAGACATGACCAGCTCTTCGCGGATGGGGTCTATGGGCGGATTGGTTATCTGTGCGAATTGCTGTCGGAAAAAGGAAAAGAGAGAGGAGGGATAGCTATCCAAAACTGCCAAAGGGACGTCGGCTCCCATGGAGCCCACGGGCTCCCTGGCGGTCTCAGCCATGGGGGCCAAGAGGATCTCAGTATCTTCCCTGGTGTAACCAAAGAGGTTCTGCCTAAACTTTAGGTCTTTGACGCTCTTTTTAAAGTCCTGATTAGCTGAGAAAAAGCCTGGGATATCCAGTCTATTTTGGGCCACCCAACGAAGATAGGGATGCCTTCTAGCTAGAACGGATTTTATCTCTGTATTTTTAAGTAGCCTTCCGCCCCCTGCCTCGGCCAAGAGCATCTGGCCGGGGCGCAAGGAACCCTTTTCTATGACCCTTTCTGGATCTAAGGGAAGGGATCCTGCCTCTGAGGAAAAGACCAAGAGCCCGTCACAGGTGAGTGAATAGCGGGCAGGCCTTAGGCCATTGCGGTCCAAGGCAGCGGCTACCTTTTTCCCATCTGTTACGCACACGGCCGCAGGACCGTCCCAGGGTTCCATGAGGCCGGCGTGATATTCAAAAAAGCCTCTTAAATTAGCGCTCATGGGATACTTTTTCCCCCAGGCCTGGGGGAGGAGCATAGTCAAAGAGTGCTCTAAAGAGCGGCCGCCCATTAAGAGGAATTCCAAGGAATTATCCAAGGATGCTGAATCCGAGGACTCTGGTTCTATAAGGGGAAAGAGCTTTTTAATGTCCTCGCCAAAGAGTGGGGAGGCCAATTGGGGTTCCCTGGCTGTAAGCCAGGCCCTATTGCCCTTGATGGTATTTATCTCCCCATTGTGGGCCAGGGCCCTAAAGGGCTGGGCCAAGCGCCAGGAGGGGAAGGTATTGGTGCTATAGCGCTGATGGATGACTGTTAAGGGGCTCTCAAGTAAGGGGTCCGCCAGTTCGGGGTAGAAGCCTTCCAGCTGGGCGGCATACATCATGCCCTTATATACTATAGTGCGAGATGATAGACTTGGGACATAGTAGTCATCTTGGGAAAAGCCTGCTTTGAGTGCTGCCTTTTCCAGGCACTTTCTTAAGACATAGAGGCCCCTTTCCAGGGCATCGGAATTGGCAAAGCCCCTGCCCGGGGCATGGAAAAAGGCCTGCCACACCGCTGGGCGCCTTTCTCTGGCATAGCGGCCCACCTTTAAAGGATCAGTTGGCACCTCCCTCCAGGCTGCCAGCTGGAAACCTAAGAGCTGGGCCTGGTTTTCCGTAAGTTCTCTGGCCCTCGCGGCCAGGAGGCCGTCTGAGGGAAGGAAGAGCATCCCCACTCCGTAGGTCCCTTCCGGGGGAAGGGCAGGTCCTAGGACCTTTTGAAAGAATTTATGGGGAATACAAACAATGATGCCTGCCCCGTCTCCGGAGTCGGCATCGGCTCCGGCAGCCCCCCTGTGGGTAAGGTTTATAAGTAAACTTAAAGACTGTGCCACAACCTCGTGGGTGGATTTACCGTCTAGGCGACAGACGCATCCCACTCCGCAGGAGTCGTGTTCTAAGGCGGGGTCATATAGTCCTATCTTTTTCATAGAAAACCTGGAAAGTTATTGGAGTTAAGCTAATACCGGGCAGGAAGATACAAAAAAAGCTTTAGTAAATTCTATATTTTTGCCCTTTTTGAAGGGAAAAGCTTTGCGCCAAGGGTGGTAGTATGGCGATTGTGGGGAAATTAACTTATAGCTAGCTGGGAAAAAAATTTAGCTAGATAAGGGAGATATAGAAATATAGAAATATTAGAAAACTAACTCTCTAGGACGAGCCTGGCTCAGAAAGACACAAAAAAAACTAAAACTAGCACCTTCTAGATAAGGGAAGCGGATATCTCGAAAGACAGCCGCTTCCCTTAGTTCTATAAGCTACTATAGGCTATCTTAGCATAAGCTCTAGATGCCTTCAATAAACATTCTCTCTATTGCCAGAGGAGCTCTGTGTATTTGGGCAGAGGCCAGCGGTTATCGTCTATGATGAGCTCTAAGGCGTCCACCGATTCCCTGACCTTTACCAGTAAGGGCAAGAGGATATCCCTTACTTTTGTGGCCTTTTCCAGGACATTTTCTATCTCTTCCACCTTTTCGGACTTCTCGTCCAAGGTGTCTAGATCCTGGTAGAGCGTAGAGCATAACACGGAGAGCTTTTCGTAGAGCTTCTTTTCCGGGCCGTCTGTGCCGGAAACTGCCCCTGCGGCCTTGACGCTGTTTACCAGGTTAGCCGCCTTTCCCAAGGAGTCTAAGGCCACGGGAAGTATTGAGGAGCGGCCCATGGTGCGCACTAGCTTGGTCTCAACCATGCACACCTTGATATAGTTTTCCAGTAAGACCTCCTGGCGGGCCACGAGTTCCCTATCGGAGAGGATGCCGTGGCGCAAAAAGACGTCTTTGACAGTGTCGTCCGTGTAATGGGACAGAGCTGAGACGGAGTCCTTGAGGTTCCAGAGCTTCCTTTTTTCTGCCTCCACTTCCCACTCTGGGTCGTAGTTATTGCCATTGAAGATAACTGGCAGGTGCTGTGCGAAGAACTTGGGCAGGACCTGGTGGGCCGCTGTCTTGGGGTCTATCCCGGAGGCTGCCGCTTTTTCCAACTCCGAGCAGATGTCATCTAAGGCGCAGGCCACTGCTGCGTTTAGAGCGATGTTGGCCGGGGCTATGGACTGTGAGGAGCCCACTGCCCTAAACTCGAACTTGTTGCCTGTGAAGGCAAAGGGGCTGGTGCGGTTCCTATCTGTGACGTCGCGGGCCAAGGGGGCCAAGGCCGTGATACCGGGCGCCATGCTACCGGTACGCCAGGTCTCGGTGTCGTCTTTGCCTTCGCTATAGGCCTTGATGACGTCTGTTAGCTGTTCTCCCAAAAAGACCGAGAGGATGGCAGGGGGAGCCTCATTGGCACCCAATCTGTGGTCATTTCCCGCACCTGTTACGCCTATGCGTAAAGGTACGGAGTAGATATGGACAGCCCTTAAGACCGCTGCCAAAAAGACCATGAACTGGCTGTTATTCCAGGGGGTGGGGCCGGGGTCAGTGAGGTTCCTGCCCTCTGAGTCGCAGAGGGACCAGTTGTTGTGCTTCCCGGAGCCATTTACCCCGGCGAAGGGCTTTTCATGGAGCAGGCAGGCCAGGCCGAATTCTGCGGCAGTGTCCCTCATGATCTTCAGGACCAGCATATTGTGATCCACTGCGATGTTCACGTGCTCATAGAGGGGAGCCAGCTCAAACTGGGCAGGGGCCACCTCGTTGTGGCGGGTCCTGGCGGGAATTCCCAGGGCCCATAGCCTATGCTCCACCTCGGACATGAAGGCCAGGTTCCTGGGGGTAATGGCACCAAAATAGTGGTCTTCCAGCTCCTGGCCCTTGGCAGCTGAGGCTCCAAAGAGGGTGCGTCCAGCCTGGATTAAGTCAGGCCTGAGGCTGTAGAAGCGCCTGTCCACCAGGAAGTATTCCTGCTCCGGACCCACCATGGCCCTTACCCTTGTGGCCTTGGTGTCACCAAAGAACTTTAAGACCCTCAAGGATTGCCTAGAGACCGCCTCCTGGGAACGCAAGAGTGGGGTCTTAACGTCTAAGGCCTCACCGGTGTGGGACAGGAAGATGGAGGGCACGTACAGGGTAAAGTCGCCCCCGGACTTCAAGAGGAAGACAGGGCTGGTGGGATCCCAGGCCGTGTAACCCCTGGCCTCAAAGGTGGAGCGGATGCCCCCGGAGGGAAAGGAGGAGGCGTCGGGTTCTCCCTTTACCAGCATCTTGCCGGAGAACTCGTTAATTATTTCCCCGTGATGCGTGGGGGTGAGAAAGGCGTCGTGCTTTTCAGCTGTCAAGCCCGTGAGCGGCTGGAACCAATGGGTGAAATGGGTAGCTCCGCGCTCTATGGCCCAATCCTTCATGGCACTGGCTATCACATCGGCATCCGCCGATGTGATGGGAAAGTCATTTTCAATGGTGGCCAAAAGTCTGTCGTAGACACTCTTGGGCAGGCGTTCGCGCATAATTTTGAGGCTGAAGATGTCCCTGCCGAAAAGCTCCGTGGGGGGAATGTTCTCCGAAATGGGGAAACCATTTGGAGTCTGGGCGATATGGGCTTTCACGGAAACGCGGGGAATGCTCTTGGTCATGTGTACTCCTTTAAACAAATAAACAAACAATTTATTTTCTTGTTTTTTCTTTTTGGCCTGAGGCCGGAACTATATGGATAGGAAAAAGGTAGGTAATGGGGTGTCATTAGCCCCTCTAAAGCCTTATGGAGAAAAAGACCCTAAGCCTCTTTATGGGGACAAATGAAAGAAGCCTAATAGCTTCTTTGCAACAATTGTGCACAAGAGGGACTTTTTTTAAATTACAAATTTTTATTAGTATTTTCCAATAGTTAGCCAAGTCAAAAGCAGGAGGCGGGGAAATGGGGCCTCATTTTTAGCTACAAATATGTCTGAAATAAACGGATATTTATAACAATAATGTAGATTATCCCTTTTCTTTTTTAGCCTGGAGCAGAGGTTACATAGGGTTTTATGCCTAATGACCCCAAAAGGCAAGGAAAAAAGGAGCTTAAAGCAAAAGGGCAAAAAAAGCTAAAAAAAATAGAAGATGGATAAAAAAGGCTAAAATATGCCCTCTCCTGATTCTTGGGCACAGAGCTGTGCCCAAGCCCAGCTAGTATGGACGAGAAGCCTTTTGCATTTTGCGCCCAAGGGAAAAGCTACGGCTCAATGGGGCTAGGGCCCTGGCAGGGGATGGCCGCCTAAAGAAGAGGCTAAGAGAAAAGAGCTAGGGTGCAGGGCCGATACGCCAGGAGATCTAGGAGCTAAGGCTAGGAGAGGAGATCTAAGGGCTAGGGCCAGGTGAGGCAAGGGGATGGGATAGAAGAGAAGGCCAGGTGAGGCAAGGGAGCTGGGATAGAAGAGGAGGCCAGGTGAGGCAAGGGAGCTGGGAACTGGGAAGAGGGGGCTAAGGAGGCCGGGAACTCAGGATAAAAGGCGTGAAAGGATGGAGGCTGGCGGGCAAGGATAGAGGGCTGTGGCCACTTTAGGGTAAGAGCCACCAATTTGTTGAAATATGGGGCCCTTTGGGGTAAAAATTAGTATTTTTAAGGGGCCTTAAGAAAGCTAAAAAGTAGAGAAACTTGTGCCGAATTATGTTATAAGGGGCCAAGCTTTTTTTCCTTGGGAGAGAGCAAATTTTCTTTACCTAGGGTAAAAGAAGAGGCATACTAATGCAATTTGGGAGCTGTGGCCCCAAAGAAGCTTACTTTAAGGATTTATTTTTATGGATAGTGCATTATTGGAACATTTCAAAAAGAAGCTTATGGATCAAAGGCAACAGATTATCCAAAACGCTGCCAACACGATAAATGACATGCAAAGCGAGGCGGAACACTACCCCGATCCCAATGATAGGGCCTCTTTGGAGACGGACAGGAGTTTTAATCTGCGCCTAAGGGAGCGGGAGCGGCATCTGTTGAACAAGATAGATGTAGCCTTGGAGCGCATCAACAATGGCTCCTTTGGGATATGCGAAAATTGTGGCCTCGAGATCTCCATACCCAGGTTGGAGGCCCGTCCGGTTTCTACCTTGTGCATCAGCTGCAAGACCGCTCAGGAAGAGATGGAAAAGGTGCGTGGAGACTAACCAAGGACCCCCATATTTAAAGGCCCTTCTGGCATTGACAAGAGCTCTTTAATACGCTATAATTTATGGATCGACTTCTTTAAGGCCCCAACTAGGTGCCTTTCTGGGGCTGCCTTTTGGTTCCAGACTAATTTTTATTAAGAGCTTGAAGGAGGGCTGCCAGGGGCCAGAGATCCCAAGGGCGGCGAAATTATGAAACAGACCTTTCAACCCCATAACACAAAAAGAAAGAGAACCCATGGATTTCTTGTGCGCATGAGGACGACGGGCGGCAGAGCAGTGATCCGTCGCCGCAGGGCCAAAGGCCGCAAAAGACTTGCCGTCTAGTGCATACTTTAGATGCCACAGGCTAATTGTTTAAGGGGCTATGCCTTTCCCAAGGAAGCAAGAATCCGCAAAAGGCGCGAGTTTTTAAGGGTCAAGCAGGTGAAAAACCCTGCTAAACTAAGAATTGGACCCTTTTTGCTGATTGCGGTGAAAAATAATGGCCCTTCCAATCGCCTGGGTATTACCATCACTAAGAAGATAGGCAAAAGCACGGTGCGCAACAGGCTCAAAAGGATGGCGAGGGAGTTTTTTAGGCTCCGCAACCCCTTTTGGCCCCAGGGATTGGATCTGGTTTTTATTGCCCGCTCCCTTCCTCCCAGCCCAGCCGGGCTTTTTTCTTTTCTGGGCCCTGGAGGCGAAAAAAAGATGCTAAAGGCCTTTCACAGAATCTTAGCTGGCTAAAAGCCTGGAAAACATGTTCGAGAAGATTTTAAGATTCTTGTTGGAGCTTCCTCGCCTCCTAGCTTCTCTTTTAATCCTTTGCTACCAGAGATTTATTTCCCCCTTAACTCCCCCAACTTGTCGCTATCTTCCCACCTGTTCCAACTACGCCCTAGAGGCCGTAAAGGTGCACGGTCTTTTCAAGGGCTTTTTTTTAGCCTCTTGGCGCATCCTGCGCTGTAACCCCTGGAGTCGGGGTGGCTATGATCCAGTACCTCCTCGTAAGGCGGAAGAATTTGGTGCCGCTCCATTTTTTAGCCCAAGTCCTTCTAAAGGGCCTTTCAAGAGACAAAGGCCGCTCCGCCGTCCGGCTAGGCCGGTGAGGGGCCCAAAAAGGGCCAAGCCCTACCGTTATAGAAGAGTGGCTCCCAAAGATACCATAAAGGATTAATTCATGGAAAAACGCGTCATAGTCACCATGCTGGTGATGATGGCCTTTTTTATGGTCGTGAGCTATCTCTATCCCATCCTCTTTCCGCCACCACCAGAGGAAACTAAACCTCAAAGTCCAGCTGCGCCAGCCGCTGACATCTTGGGGCTACCCGCCCCGCCGCCTGTAACAGTGGAGGGAAAGGCGCCAGAAGGTGCCCCGGCTAGTCAAGCTGTTCCACAAGACGCGGAAAGCGATATCCCTTTTGCCTCCTTTAAGGACGTGACAGTTGAGACTTTAGACTTTATTGCTGTCTTTACAGAAGAGGGGGGAAGGCTTAAAAGCTTTCAGCTGAAAAAATACAATACCTATAAAGTGGACCCAGATGCCCGGGATACCTTTCAGGAGCTTGTAAGACACCCAGAAGGTGACACGGATTACCCCTTGGCTTTAAGCTTTTGGCAGAACGGGGTAGCTACGGATCTTAAGGGCCTAAGGTTTACGGCGGATAACTATGATTTAAAAGTCCCAGAGGGGGGTGCGGCTACCTTAACCTTTACAGCCAAGGTGCCCTCTGGGCTACAATTTGTAAGGACCTTTCACTTTGAGTCGGGAAGCTATCTGATACGTCAGGAGCTCACCTTAAATAATGAAGGATCTTCAGTATTTGATGGACAGATGGGCATGAGCCTTAGCTCCTGGCCCTTTTCTGTCCAACAGAACCGCTATAACGTGATGGCGGCTTTTTTAAACGGCAAATTGTATTCCGACCAAGTGGATGACGCCAAAGACGAGCTAAAAGAGGTGGGGTCCTTAAATAGCGCCAGCTTTTTGGGTTACATGGACCAGTACTTTCTTACGGCCTTTACCTTTGGTGGAAGGGCACAAGGGCAGCCCATAAGCGAGTCCCAAGATATCTCTTATCTGCGCTTTGACGCAGATGAATTAAAAGGACAGGGGGTTCTTTTGTCGGCGCGTTACCCCTTGCATGTAGGACCCCAGGGGAGCGCCCATTTTAACTTTGACTTCTACTACGGCCCCAAGTCGGATAGCGCCTTAGCCCAAGCAGGAAGCGATCTAAATCGCAGTGTTGATCTAGGCTGGTTCACCTTCTTAGCTAGGCCCTTGGGTTGGCTCTTGAAGTTTTTCTACGGTCTGGTGGGTAATTACGGTCTGGCAATTATCCTAGTGACAGTACTCATCAAGATTGTTTTGTGGCCTTTGACAGCCAAGAGCTATCGCTCTATGAAGGACATGCAAAAAATCCAGCCGCAGATTAAAAAGATTAGGGATAAGTTTAAAGACGACCCCCAGACCATGAATAAGGAGATAATGCAGCTCTACCGCACCTTCAAGGTGAACCCCTTGGGGAGCTGTCTGCCTATGATCCTGCAGATCCCCTTTTTCTTTGCCTTCTACAGGGTCTTAGACTACTCCATAGAGCTGAGAGGCGCCCCTTTCATGCTCTGGATCCAGGATCTTTCAGCCCCTGACAGGCTCTTTCACTTTGCCGTCTCCATACCCCTTTTAGCTCCGCCCACAGGCCTACCGGTTTTAACCTTACTCATGGGAGCTACCATGATCTGGCAGCAGCGTATGACCCCTTCCATGGGGGACCCTATGCAGGCCAAGATTATGATGATACTTCCCATAGTCTTTATTGTGGCCCTCTTAAACATGCCCTCTGGCTTGGTCCTCTACTGGTTGGTAAATAACATCCTGTCTATCTTCCAGCAGAAGCTCATAAATAGACCGGAAAAGCCAAAAAAGGAAGAGGAAAAGCCGGATACCTTAGAGGAAAAACCCCCTAAGGTAGAAGAAAAGCCTCTTAAATCCGAAGCCCTTCCCGCCAGATCCCAAGATAGTCCCTCCAAGGCTAAGGGCAAGACAAAAGGTTCTGGTAAGGCCAAGGGTGCTGGCAAGGCCAAGGGCTCTAAGGCGGCAAGGGGGGCCGGCAGGGCTTAAGAGCGACCTGGTTAAAAATTAGCAGACTGAACTTTTTTTTTACGCTAAAAGTCTAGGCCAAGAGCCTTTAGCCCTATTGATATCTTGATTTAAGATATTGTTTCCGCGATGCTTTTAAGGTTAGAAGTTTTAAAGCAAGAAGTTTTAGAGCCCTTAGCTTCAAAAAATAATAAAGCCCCCGCCAGAGGCGGGGGCTTTATTATTTGAAATTCTCCATAAGAGGCTTTAGGGACTAAATTTAATCATTGAACTTCCAGGACTGGATAAAATCTCCGGGCCTTACTGTTCCGCGAACTATAGTCAAGGTGGTAGAACCTTCGCTCACTGATTGCACCTTCAAAAGTGCAGCAGGGGCACCTGGTACATTATAGACCCTGCCTATGGGGTTTATCACCTGGTCACCCAAAGAGAGGACAGCGAATTCTTGACCCCTGCGGAGCCTTACTTCAGAGCCAAAGTTGATGGTGGCCGTGTCTCCTTGGGTACTTATGATGGGTGCCTTGAAGGGAAATACCCTCAGGCCCTCTAGGGACCGCATATATAAGCCTTCCAAGGCTTCATCTAAGGAATCTTCTATGTCTTCCTGGGTGAGCTGATAGCGTTGCATCTCTCCCATGACGCCCCTTTCAGGGGCGCGTCCCACTTTGATGCGGGATTCTGCTGCCCTGGAGGTAATAATCGTCCCATCACTGGGGTCAAAAGCATTGAGATAGAGGATGGCCTCTACATAGACCTGCTGGTTAGAGAACCATCTGAAGAGTCTGCGCCAGCCAGAGCGAACCTGGCTCTGGCCAATATGGGCTAAGGTGCCTTCCATGACAAGGTTAAGGTTTAAGTCGCGGCAGATCTGTACCGCCTGTTCCGCAGTAATAGGTGAGCGTATTCCCATTAAATCGACATAGCGCTTCACCTCTGCAGCTGGGACCATCAAGAGGTTCCCGTTATCTTCATATTCTTCTGTCATGAGCCTAGCAAGGTTGGGACCGGTTTCCGGATTGGCAGTCACCTGATCCTGGAAGGGTAAGATCCCTGCCCTGAGCTTAGCTGGACTTAAAAAATCTGGGCTATTTAAAAGTGGAACAGAGAGCTCATTGTCTCGTACCATGTCTGTAAAGACCCCGCAGGCTGAAAAAAGTGGTACAAGTGCGAGGGCAAGTAGAAGCTTCAGGATAAACGTGAGGCGCAAGGGCATGGTTATTACCGGACCGTATAAGATGAACCCCGAAGGGCATATAAGTTATGGCCCTTTTGGCTTTGAGGCCAAAAGGCAGAAGTGCTTTTCTTGATAAAGTACAGCCAAAGCTAATTTCTGTCAAATAAAAGCTCTTTTAAAAATAGGTGCCAAGGGGTCTAAAAGGCTTGTAAAGTACAAGAGAAGGGCCTTCCTTTCAAGGGCATTCTAACAAAGATTGTATCTTCTGTGATGCATTTTTTGGTAATTTTAGGTTTTTTAATTGCCCCTGGGGATAGTATTGCCCCAGAAGACGTCATTGGCCTTGTCCAGGTGGGGCACCTTTAAGGAAAGGTTCTTGGCAATGAGATGAGCTGAGCGGATGGATTGATAGCCTAAGGCCCCCTTGTCAGGCCATTGGTACTCTTCCGGGTTGTCCTGCAAAAGATGCCTTAAGCCGTCACCGCCTTTCAGGGCGGCCTGCTTAACGGAATAGTGGGTCTCGGCAGTAAGGGAGGCAAAGATGAACTCCGGGATCCAGGCGTACTGGTCCGACTCAAAGGTACTGGGTTTGGCCCCCAGGGCCATGGCCAAAGTCTTGGTTTCGTAGCTCACCTCACGGATAAAGGCGGCTATTTGGGCGGGCTGTTTTAAGGACTTGTGCTCAGAGAGATAGGCGTAGTACAGGCTATAGGCATCGGCCAAGGCCGCTGCCACCTGGACGCCCAAGGGGTCAGAGCTTTCCACAACCTGAAATTTATTGAACTTAAAGAGGGAAGCCTCGGGAATCTTTCCCTCTTTTTGGGAAGAGGCCAAGATAAAGGACCCGCCTTTGTCCTCTAAGAGGTCTTCCGGAGAAAAGGGCCCTGAGAGGGCTAAGATACTAACGTCTGGTCTTCCAGCTGCCACAGCTGCTTCCCAGGCTATTTGGATGGTGAGCCTGTGGGACAGGGGGTCAAAGCCCCTGGAGGCCAAGATGAGGCTCCTTAGATCCTTGGAGTTGGAAAAGATGGTCTTAAAAAGTGCCTGACAGTCCAAGGGGGGGACCGCCACTATGACGTCATTGGCCTTTCTGAAGGCCTCCACAGTATCAGAGGAGGGAAAGACATTTTTCGGGAGCCTTTGGGAGGGAAATTCCCGGTGGGTACGCTGGTCATCAATTTCCGCTATGAGTTCAGGTGAAGAATCATAGAGTGACAAGCTGGAGTTATGAAACTTGCGGTCATTTAAAGTCCGCCTCCCCACATGGGTCACTAGGGCAAAGCCCCAGGGTCCAGCTCCGCAGACCACCATGTTCTCTTTTCCAGCTGGGCTATAGAGCCTATGGTCACTGTGGGTGGCATAGTAGGAAAGCCCGTGCCAGGAGCGTACCTTGGGGAGCTTTTTATCTTCAAGGCGCCCTTTGATAATCTTTCTGGCCCCTAAAGAGGCCAGGCCGTCGGAAATGGTTTCTACCATGGGCCTATCCCGGACAAAGTCCTCTAAGGAAGGCTCTGTTTCAAAGACCCGGCTGTGGTAGTCACGGATGTCGGCCAACTTCTCTTCCGCTTGAGCCACTATATCATTTGAGCCCCTCTTTAAAGCCAGCTCTAAACCCAGGGCCGCCAGGTGGGAGGCCATGATCTTTTTATCCCTGGCTATTTCTCTGATGGCGTAGAGTGCTGTGTATTCATCCAGCTCCAAGGTCTGGGGTTTCTGGGTCCATTCAGATTTTAGCTGGCTAAGAAGTTTTCCCTCGCAAAACTCTATATAGGTGCGGCCGTAGAGTCCTTTGAGTCCTCTAGCCATGCCCTGGAGAGGATGGGCCGGACTTTTCAAGGCCTCCCTATACATATGGTGGCCATTTAGCCAGGACCAAAGGCCCTTTCCCTCAGAGAGGTCCAAGTCTTCCGGTACCCTGGAGTAACTTATGACCACGGGCTGGATAAGGACATCCCCCCGGCAGGCTAGGGCCCCTTGGAGGGTAACCAGGCGTCTGGGGTACCTGAGGCTACCATCCCTGGTCCGGGCTCCGCCGGACCAGGCCTCCAGGAAGATGCCCTGGGGTTTTCCCATCTCGGCCAAGGCCTGACAGTAGTGATGTAGTACCGATAGATATGACCTGGAGGCCCCTTTGCGGATGATGACATAGGAGCCTATCATGAAGAACTTAGTGAGGCTTGGGGTGGCCATCATGTTGGAGCCGGCAGCAAAAAGTGGCAGCTGGAGTCCTAGGCTATCTAAAAAGATGTCAAAGAGGAACTCATCGAAATGGGAGGTGTGGTTGATGAGATAGACTACCCCTAAGTTATCCTTCTGGGCCTCTAAAACTTTAGGGAGGTTCTTTAGCTCTCGTCTGTCCTCTGAGATATAGAGGTTTTCCAAAGACTGGGTCTCAAAGATGTGGGTTAGCACATTGAAGCAGGCTGCCTTGCTAGTCTTGTGCAGTGGCCAGTCGTACTGGCAAGAGATTATATCGGCATGGCTTTTGAGTTCCTGGCGATTTACTGGGTCCCCTTTGGCAGAAAAGGACCTTTCCGCAAGATCTACGGCCAGTTTTGCTATTTGCTCCTGGTCCTCAAAACTAGGCCCTGGCTTAGAGGAGTTTTCCACATAGCTCTTGCCCGGTTCCAGCTGGGAGAGGCGCTCTAAGATCTTGATAAAGTCCAGGTTCTTTAAAGAGTACTTAATTGGACTTTTGAGAAATGATTTTAGGTTATGGGACACTTTTTAACTTTATTTTAGATAGCTTTGGGATTTTAGCCTAGTAATTTTAGAAAATCCTAGAAAGAGAGGAAAATAGAATATAACTATAGGAGAGCAAATCTTACCTTAAAGAGGAATTTTTGCGTATCTATCATAATAGCATAATATTGCCCCAAGGGCGCCCTTTAAAAAAGCCAAAGCCGAAGCCGAAGCCAAAACCAAAGGGCTAAGATCTTATCTACCCCTTTGGTTTTAGTTTCAGGGAAGATGGGGGCTAGAGGGGCAAAGCACTATAGTAATGGTCTTAATTTAAAGATTTTGCTGGGGAATTAAGAAGAATTTGGGGGGATTTTAGGAGAAATTGGGGTACTTTACCCAGGGGGAGTCGCCAACGGAGATTTCTACACTGTATTCAGTTATGTCCTTGGGGAGGCTATGGAAGACCAACATGAAGGGGATGGGCAATTGGGAAGGGACCTTTAAGTTGGCCCCGTCTGAGCCCTCCTTGAGGGACAGAAAAGAGTAGATCTCTTCTAAGGAAAGGGTCTTTAAGTCCTTTTCCCCAAGGTAGTTGCCAGCAAAGACCTGGCTTTCTGAGACAACCTTGCCTTCTATATCCACTAGATGGGCCCTTACCCGGAAATAGCTCTGGGGTTCAGAGGCACTGTGGGTAACAGTGCCTGTGACTACTAAGATGGTCCCAGCATTGCGGTTTTCCAGAAAATGGTGGGAGAACTTTTCCGCTGTGAGGCCCAAAGAGGCCATTTCAAAAGTGGAAGTGGCAGATTTTTTAAAAGGAAAGGAGCTAAGGAAAAAGGGAAAGAGGGCTAAAAGTACCAAAATAGGTAAAAGGATCTTAAGACTTAATGAGAGTGCCCCCCTAAGGCCAAGGCGCGGAGCTATGGAAATAGCCTTAGCTCTTTTTAAAGACAAAGGCTTTTCGTCTGGTACCGAGTCCATAGAAAACTACCTGACAGAATAAGCTAGAGGTAAAAAGGGCATCTTATAGCGAGCGCCTTAGGTTAAGATGCCACCCCATCACGAGGGGCCTGTTCCAGGGAGCCTAGCTGTTCTTCGGAGTCCCCTTGCGCCATAGTGCCAGTGGGAGCGGAACTAACCGGTACCACTACGTATTCCGCCAGGTCCGGCGGCAGCTTGTCAAAGACCAGCATAAAGGGTATGGAGCTGCCGGGATTTACATTGATATTACTGCTATTCTGTCCGCCTTTGATGGCAAGCCTAGTTAAGATGTCTTGCATGGAAAGGGAAACTAGCTCACCTTCGGTGAGATAGTTGCCTGCAAAGGCTTCCCTTTCCGCCACAACTGTGCCGGCTGAGTTTTTCAGGATAGCCTTTACTTTAATGAAGCTCCTGGGGTGATCGTAGCCATTGGTCATGCGGCCTGTAATTATGAGGATGTCCCCTGCCTTGTCATTGGCGCGGTAGTGGTGGGTGGTTTGATCGGCTGAAAAATACAGGTTGCTTTTGGCGTCTATCTCCGGAGAAACTGTTGTGGCATTTTCAGCATTTAAGGGGGACTCTTCAATAGTAGGCCCATTAGCTGAATCTGGGCCTGTGTTTTGGATGGCCACCTCTGGGCTAGAGGCAGAGTCTACACCCATGAAAAGAAAGCCGCCTATGACCAAAAAGGTCACAACTATTACGGACCCCAAGATGATGAGGGTCTTAGAGCTAGGGCCTCGGCGCCGAGGCTGTAAAGGCGCCATGAGGGTTGTAGGAGAGGGGGCCTCTTTAGCATAAAAAGTGTCCTGCCCCTGGTCTACAAACCTGGGCTCTGTGTCCTGGTATGCAAAAGAGCCCTGGGCTGGACCGTCATCGAAGTCGAAGGGTTCTTCAGGGCTAACCTTAGTTGTAGGTGGTGGCACTTGATAGCTACTGTATTGCCTCTGGTCCACAGTAGGATCATCTGCTAAGCCCAGGTCAGGGGTGCTATGAAATTTGCTGCCAGCTAAGCTAGGATTTGTATCCCCTTTAGCTAGATAGACCCCACGGCTTGCAGCAGGGCTTAGGTCTTGAAAGTTTGGGCGCTCTTTGGGCGCAACATTTGTCTCTGGCACCTTTTGGGCATAGTCCCCAGGCACCATAAAGTCCGCTGTAGCCGGTACAATGGGTTTTGCGGTCAGTACTCTGGTCTGGGGGGCAGGGGAATTGGATTCATTGAAGGACTCGTAATCTGGCAAATCCTGGTTTGGAAAGGATTGCTGGCCGCCTTGAGGCCCGGGTTGTGAGGCCGGAGCTCTGGGGATGGGCTGCGTGAGGTCCAGTTCTACGGCATGGGGGAGAAAAACAGTGAACACGTGCTGGCAGTTGGAGCAGCGGACTCGGGTCCCTGTTTCTTTGATGAGCCTTTCATCTACTCTGTACCTTGTTTGGCAGTAACTGCAGGTGATAATCATAGAGTTTCCAGAGCTTTATGCCGGTTGTGGGTTTAACCTTTACAAGGGTAATTGGCGGCTATTTAGGGCGTTAATATTGCCTTGATGGCTTGTACTTTTATGGCCAAGGGGCTATAGGCTATGGCCAATGGGCTATAGGCTATGGCCAATGGGCTATGGGCAAGGGGCTTAGTACTATCAGGCAATCTCTAAAGTCTTCGCTCTATAGCTCGCAATGGGCCTGGGCGCTTTTTGGTATTTTTGGGCCTTGGATACTAGATATCTTGTCTTAGGCTGGAAATACCAAGATTTTCAAAACTATTGGCATTGTACAACAAAAACTAGGAATATACAAGTAAATTTACTAAATTTAGCCTCTTAAGTATAAAAAAAATTCTAATGCATTAGAATTTCTTTGCGAAATGGGCAAAGACCAAGAATTTAATGCATTTTAGAAGCGTAATCTGTAAATTCCATCCAAATTACGGTAACTTTGGGCATAATCTAGTCCATAACCTACCAAAAAACCCTCGTTTTCCACAAATCCTACGTAATCCAAGGGCACAAAGGTCTCCCGCCTTTCCCTCTTGTCCACTGCCACTGCTATCTTTACAGAAGAGGGGTTTTCTTTCAAAAGAAAGCCCTGAAACCATTGGAGGGTGTAGCCACAGTCTGCAATGTCCTCTACTATCAAGATATGTCGCCCTTCCATGGTCCTTTCCGGGGCTTTTAGCATAACCACGTGGTGGTTGGAGGTATCCTGGTCTTCGTAGCTGGAAAGGCGGATGAAATCCATCTCCACTGGAAGGCTGATGGCCCTCACCAGATCCGCCATAAAGATAAAGGCCCCATTTAGAACCCCTATTATGAGGAGTCTATTGTCCTCGGAAACTTTATTGGCGTAATCGGCATCTATCTGGGCACCTATTGTACTTACCATTTGGGCTATTTCTGTTTTGTTATGTAATAGTTCCATACTTAGTGGTTTTTTGGAGCTTATGGACAATTTATGGGTTCCTTTTGAGAGTTTTGGCTTTTTATGGGCCTTTAACAGAAACAATGGGCCTTGCGGCTTTAGTTCCCTATGGCAAGATAAAAAAGGGAGGGTAAATAAAGCTTAAGAAAAGCCCCTTGGCTTTTTTTGGCCAACTTTGGCTTTTTTAGCCCCTTTTTTAGTCAACTTTCCTTTTTTAGCCCCCTTGGCTGAAAAAAAGACCTAGAGTAGCTTAGTCTTCGTTTTTTAGCTTTATCACGTTGGAAGGAGCTTTGGGCGGCTTAGGGGGATATTTACGCCTCTTGCGGATCTTTATTACGGTATCTAGCTCTTGGTCCAGGAGGCTAAAGATGGTCATGAGGACCCGGGTGAAGCTCTCGGCAGAGGGGGCTAGTTTACCAGTTTGCTCATTCATGTAAAGGTCCTTACGAAAGGAGATATTTACTGCAAAGAGCCTAGGCAGGGCTAAAAGGTCTTGGGGTAAAAAGGCCCCCTTGTGGGGCCAGTTGAGCTCGGGCCAGAAGTTAAAGACCTTGAAGGTCTTACCCAGAAATTCCGCAAGTCCCTTGGGGCTTTTTTTCTCGCTGTGGGTACCTATAGCAATTTGGG
Source organism: Deltaproteobacteria bacterium (assembly GCA_031279515.1). Lineage (GTDB taxonomy): Bacteria > Desulfobacterota > Desulfarculia > Adiutricales > Adiutricaceae > JAITII01. The sequence continues at coordinate 75,690 of JAITII010000032.1, read as the reverse complement.
GTCTGGGGTAGCGCCTTTCGTTTTCATAGTTCCAGGGCTTGGAGGCATAGGAGCGGAAGCTTATTAAGAGGACCAGGGTGTCCTCTTCCAGACCCTTGCGGCAACTATTTTCCAGCTCTGCCAAATAGGGCTCTACGCTCTTTTTTATGATGAATTCCCCTTCCTGGTCTTTCCAAGGTGAGATGGGTTTTCCCATTGTGCTTAAGCTTATGAAAGAGGGCCCAGTAGCCTCCTTATCACCCAACTCTTGGGCCAAGGTCCCCAAGGGGTCAGCTACTAAGGGACTGAATCTATAGGAGATTAAGGTCCTTTTGGGAATTACCTTTTCCCCTAAGGAACCATTTAAGGTGGTACCTTGGGAGGCCTGGGTCAAGACCTGTAGCAGTAAGGGGTCTGCTAGACGAAAGTTCTCCCAGCCTAGCTCCTCTGTTGCAAAGCCCAGGTGTTTTATCACAGCCGGAGGCATAAAGACGCCTCCGTATGGCACGTTTAAGACTAAGGAAGCCACAAGTTTTGCCTTTTTAAGTATTAGCCAAAGGACTTTTAAGGACAATTGCCAGATGGATATTAGGCCCTTATTATATAGGGTCATAGTTGCTAGCTTAAGGGCCCAAAGCCCCTTAAAAAAATGATAAAAACGCCTTTGGCATAAGTTTACCAAAATAAGGATATTTTTCCAAAGGGTACCTTGCCCGGCTAGACCTAATGCGCAGCTCTAGAAAGGGGTAGGAAGTGTTTTGAACTAGGGTGGGCATGAGAACAGAGGATTGGGATTTAGATTAGGGCTAGGGATTAGAGTAGGGTTGGGGATGAGAAAGAGGGGAAATAAATTTCTAGAAGTGTAAAATAGAGCCCCTAGGCAAACTCATGTTAAACTAAGATTAAGTAATTATGCGATTATGTGAATATGAGCTTTTTAGCTAACAGCAGCTTTTATTTTTTTAGCCTCCAAATTTAAGCCTAGCGCTCCAAAAGAAGTGGGCATAATTATTCCTATTTTCTAGCATGGGTTTTTCTTTTCTTCTTCTTGCCTGGGCATATGTACTCTGGGTAATAATGAATTGGCTCTTAGACCCATTTACTCAGACTAATTTAGCCTTGGGATTTTTTAGATAATCGCTAAGCTTTAGCTGAAGCTATCTTTGGCAAACTGCCGCCCTTGCATTTGGTTTTCTATTCCAATGGCTAGCATTTTAACATTCCAGTATTTTATAGATTTACTTTTTTATTATAGTATTCCATTACTTTCTAAGTCTATCTTAGCATTTACTATCTAATGCATGTATGACTTCTAGCTTAAAACTTAGTATTATCATAGTTCACCTTAGCTTACCATAGCTTACTATAGCTCACCTTAGTTTAGCCTTATAAATGGTATGCTTTACTTTTTTTAGTTAGATTTTGATTTTTCTACAGTTAGATTTTGATTTTTCTACAGTTACGTTTTGATTTTTCTACAGTTAGATTTTGATTTTAGAAAAGTTATAGCTTTTTCTTGCATGGCGGCCAGGACCCTTTAATAGACCTTGACAAATTGGGTCAAAAGGGTACAATTAAAAGTCAACCCTTCTATCTTAAAGGTAGATATTTAAGTCTTTTGTCTTTATTTTTGCCCACCAACAATTTTCTAGTCGGAAAACTCTAAAGCACAAGCTAAAGGAAAGCTTTTTATCAAAAGTGAATCCAAGGACTCTCTGAAAATGGTAACTAAAAGGCTAAAAAGTTCCACACCCAAAAAAACCAGTCCAGCAAAGAAAGTAATTCAAGATCCCGTCCCGGAACGCTTGGAGCGGCTCCGCGGCCTAATGGATGAGAACAAGATTGATTTTCTGCTCATAAAATCTCCGGAAAATCGCCGCTATTTTTCGGGCTTTCTGGCTGAAGACGCCATGATAAGCGAAAGTTCCGGGGTCCTTTTAATAAGCTTAGAGAGAAACCTTCTTTTCACCGACTTCCGCTTCACCACTGAGGCCTTAAAAGAGGCTCCCCTATTTCAGGTGGTGACGGTTAAAAGGAATTTGGCCAAAGCGATATTAGAAGAGGGCAAGGTAAAAGGTAGCCTCTATTTTGAGGCGGACAGTGTCACTGTAGAATTTTGTGGCCTCTTGAAAGCCGCCATGGATCAAGTGGAGCTCAAAGCCCTCCCCTTTAGCTTAGGGGAACTGAGGATGATAAAGTCCGAAGGAGAGCTACTCTTGGTGAAAAAGGCCGTGGAGATAACAGAGAGGTCTTTGGCCGAGCTCTGGGTAGAACTGGAGCCGGGGGTACCTGAGGAATGGGCAGCTAGGTTTCTGGAGAATAAGTTTCGTGAATACAGGGCCCAAGGTTCTGCCTTTACTCCCATAGTGGCAGCTGGTGCCAATGCCGCTTTGCCCCATGCCATGTTTAGTAAAAAGAAGATAGGCAAAGAGGAGATGGTGGTCATTGACATAGGTGCCCGCTACAAAGGATATTGCTCTGACATGACCCGCACCTATATGCCCCAGGTGCCTAGGGCCTGGCAGAAAGAGATCTACTCTATAGTAAAGGAGGCGCAAGAGCGGGCCTTGGAAGTCTTAAAGGCAGGGGCCATCTCTTGCGAGGTGGATAAAGTTGCCAGGGATCATATTACCGAAGCTGGCTACGGGGATTATTTTGGGCACAGCTTAGGGCACGGGGTTGGGCTCTTAATCCATGAGGAGCCCAGGCTTTCTCCGTTGTGTAAGGCCCCTTTAAAGGCCGGATCTCTAGTGACTGTGGAGCCGGGCATCTATCTTCCTGGCAAAGGCGGGGTCCGCTTGGAGGAATTGGTCTTGATTACGGAAAATGGCAATGAGGTCTTGAACAAGGACGACCACTATTACTATTACCGCTAAACTTATGAAAGAGGCCAACATCCAATGGTGAAGGCTCTTAAAGGAGAGAGGGCAGCCTTTGCTAAGGCGGCCATCTATCACAATGGCTCTGTCTATACCTTAGAGCCTGGGGCTTTTAATGTTAAGGTCCTGGCCACTTGCGGACAGAAGCTCGCCTACGTGGGAGATGAGCTAGAAGATGCCAGGGCGGCCCTAAAGGCCTTAGGCTATAAGGATAAGCCGGAGCTCTTTGATTTAAGCGGGAGGGCCGTAATCCCAGGTCTTTTTGATAGCCACACCCATGTCCTCACCCAAGGCGTGCGTTTAAAGCAGCTGGACCTCTACGGACTGGGCTACCAAGAGTCTTTAGACGCAGTGGAGAAAAAGGTAAAGAGCTTGGATGCCGGCATCTGGCTCCACGGCCGGGGCTGGGATCAAAATAACTTTCCCAATAGGGCCTGGCCCAGGGCCAAAGACCTGGATAAGATAGCCCCTAATAATCCCGTAGTCCTAGATAGGGTGGACAAGCACTCGGTGTGGGTAAATTCAGAGGCCTTAAGACTAGCTGGCATCAATGGAGGGACTAAAAATCCCCCGGGAGGCGAGATCTTAAAAGATACTAGCGGGAACCCAGAAGGGGTCCTGGTGGGCAAGGCAATGTTTTTGGTCTTTTCCAAGATGCCCAATCTAGACGGCCTAGACCCCATGGAGACCCTCTTGGCCTCACAAAAGGAGATGTTGAGCCTGGGGCTAACTACAGTTATAGATTGTGGGGTCCGCTGGGGCACCTTTAAGCTTTTTAAGAGGGCTTGGGAGGAAAATAAACTAGAGTTTCGTTTCCGGGGTTTTTTGGTCTTCGATGCCTGTGAAAAGGAGCTCTTGGCACAGGGCCCGGTAAGGGAGCCCTATGACGACAAGCTCTCCATAGATGGGGTAAAGCTCTTTTCCGACGGGTCCTTGGGATCCCAGAGTGCCTGGCTGCGCCAGCCTTACTCCGATAGACCAGATTACCTAGGGGACCACAACTATGAAGATGATGAGCTCTATGAAGTCATGGTCAAGGTCCGTGACCTTGGGTACCAGGCGGCTATCCATGTCATAGGTGATGCTGCAGTGGAGCAAGCTATAAGGGTAATGGAAAGGGTCCTAGGCGCCAGTAGCCTAGCTAGGCACTGGCGCCTGGAGCACTTCCAGGTTATTTCCCCCTGGGCCCTAGAGAAGGCCTTAAAGCTGGGGCTTATTCCCTCCATCCAAAGCGTGGGTCTCATGAGCGATCTGCACATGGTGGGCTACCGCCTAGGAGCAGAAAGGCTCAAGGACTCCTATAGGTGGAAAAGCGTTTTAAAGGGGGGAGGGATCTTGATAAACGGCTCCGATGCCCCCATAGAAACGCCCAATCCCTTCCACGGCATCTACGCTGCAGTGGCCAGAAAGGATTTAAATGGGCACCCCCAAGGCGGCTTTATGATGGAAGAGGCCCTAACACTTACGGAGGCCTTAAAAAGCTACACCCTGTGGCCAGCTTACTCTTCTTTTAGGGATAAAGAACTAGGGTCCTTGAAGGCAGGAAAGCTGGCGGACTTTGTGGTTTTAGACAGGGATATCTTTAAGGTAGAGACCATAGAGCTAGCCCATACACTTCCGGTTATGACCGTAGTGGGAGGGGAAAGGGTCTTTATAAGAAGCTAGGCCTTTAGCATTAAATGCAGCCGAAGTTACAATGTAGGCCCTTAGCCTCGCTTAGCTAACCCGCAACAACTTTAAATTACTGTGGCCTCGTATCCGGCGTTTACCACCTTTTGGGTGAGGACATCATTAGAGACCTCACTTTTGAGGGTAACAGTAGCTATTCCTTTTGAGAGATCCACCTTGGCCTTTTTTACTTCCGGGATCTCGGAAAGGGCCTTTTCTACTCTGCTGGAGCAATGACCGCAGGTCATGCCGTCTACCTTGAGTTTTACTTCCATTTTATGTTCCTCACTTTGCAGCGCGAAAGTAGTTGCATTAGGCGCTATTATATCTTGTTTATTTTGGGAGCTGGCACTATCGGGGCCCTTACTTGAGTCGTCAGCTAGCTTGGGCTTAAAAAACTTAAGCCTTAAGGCATTGGTGACTACGCAGACAGAGGACAAGCTCATGGCCAGAGCGGCTATCATGGGATTTAAGGTAAGGCCAAAGGCCTTAAAGAAGATGCCGGCAGCTATTGGTATGCCTATGACATTGTAGCCAAAGGCCCAGAAAAGGTTTTGGCGGATATTGCGCATAACCGCTCTGGCTAAAAGTATAGTAACGGGCACGTCCATAAGGTCACTTTTCATGAGGACCACGTCGGCAGTCTCTACTGCTACGTCTGTGCCCGCGCCAATGGCTATGCCTACATCGGCCCTGGCCAAGGCAGGGGCATCGTTTATCCCGTCTCCCACCATGGCAGTTACAAATCCCTCTTTTTGTAACTTTACAATTTCCTTTTCCTTATCCTGGGGATAGACCTCAGCTATCACCTTGCCTACGCCGCTTTCAGCGGCAATGGCTTGGGCTGTTACGGCGTTATCGCCTGTAAGCATAACAGTCTTAATCTTAAGCTTGTGGAGCTCGGCTACAGCCTGGGTGCTTTTGGGCTTTAGGGTGTCTCCTAAGGCCAAAAGGCCAAGTAGCCTATCTTTTTTAGCGCAGAAAAGGGTGGTAAGGCCTTTTTGGGAAAATTCATTGGACTTAAGGGAGAGATCTTCGTCAGTTATCCCAAGGGCACCTATAATTTTACTGTTACCAACAAAATACTCCTCTCCATCGATAATCCCGGATAGTCCTTGACCTGGCAGCTGCTTAAAAGATTCCACTGGTTTTGAGGTAAGGCCCTTGGATTTGGCCATCTCCACGATGGCCTTGGCCAAGGGGTGTTCAGATAAGAGCTCCAAGGAATAGAGGAGGCAAAGGAGCTCGTTTTCATCGGTAGGGGCAACAGGTAGGATATTTTTTACAGAAGGCTCTCCTAGAGTTAAGGTTCCTGTCTTATCTAAGACTACAACTTCCACCTTAGAGCTCTGCTCTAAGGAAGAGGCGGATTTAAAAAGTACGCCTAAGTTAGCCCCAACGCCTGAGCCCACCATAATGGCCGTGGGGGTGGCAAGTCCCAAGGCGCAAGGGCAGGATATCACAAGTACTGAGATCAAGATGGTGAGGCAAAATCCTATTGGCTCACCTAACATAAACCAGATCGTACCTGAGGCAATGGCAATGCAGATGACCAGTGGCACAAAGATTCCACTTATCTTGTCTGCCAGGGCGGCAATTGGCGCCTTGGTACCTGTGGCCTCGTCCACTAGACGGATAATTTGGGCCAGAGTGGTATCGTCACCCACCTTGGTAACTTTTACCAAGAGATGCCCAGATGAAAGTGAGGTTCCCCCGGTAATAGGGCTACCTACCTCTTTGTCCACAGGCAGGCTCTCCCCGGTCAAGGCAGATTCATCCACTGCCCCCTCCCCTTGAATGACTGTGCCGTCTGCAGCAGCTACCATCCCAGTTTTTATGACTAATTCGTCTTGGGGTCTTAGCTCTTCTGCTTGAATGGTGACTTCTTCACCATTTTTCAAGATGAGAGCTGTCTTGGGAGCCAGTGCCAAAAGAGCCTCTATTGCTGCCCCTGTTCTTGCCTTGGCCCTGGTTTCCATGTACTTACCGGTGGTGACTAAGGTTAAGATAGTGGCACCTGACTCAAAGTAGAGTGCCATTGAGGCTTTGTGCAGGAAGGCCGGGTCATTTAAGTGGAACATCATCTGGTAAAGAATAATTAGACCATAAACAGCCGCAGCCCCTGATCCCACGGCTATGAGGGAGTCCATGTTGGGAGCCCTATGCCACAGGCTCTTTATCCCGTTTTGAAAGTAGAGGTGGTTTACCAGGATAACTGGAAGTAGTAAGAGAAACTGGGTGAAGGCCAAAGGTAGGGCCCCATTATGCCCCAAAAAAAAGTGGGGTATGGGCCAGGAAAACATATGTCCCATGGCCAGATAGAACAAGGGCACAGTAAAGATAATGGAGACCTTGAGTCTATACAGCATCTGGGAAGCTTCTTTTTTGAAGCGTTCTTGAGGGGAGTCAGACTGGCTTTTTGCGGCCTTGGCACTGGGTAGAGATGCCCCGTAACCCGCCTTCTCTATGGCATCTATTACCTGTGGGGCAGTCAAGGCGGGGTCGTGCTCTAAGGTGAGGCTGCTTTTTAGTAGATTGACGTCGGCTCGGGTGACCCCAGGCAGAGCCTTTACGGCCTTTTCCACCCTAGCTCCGCAGGCTGCGCAGCTAAGTCCAGTGAGGTTATAGAGTTCTTTGGGCAATCTTGCCTCCTAAAATTGGCGGTAAGCTAAGCTTGACTCATTTCTAAATGTAAGCACCCGGGGCACAAAAGTCAAAGTGAAAATGCAATTAGTTTAACTATAGTAAATTTATAAAATTAACAAAGGCCCTTTAAAGATTCTTTTTTAGAAAATGATATTTGTGAAATTTTAAGCCTAGGGAAAACTTTAAGCTTTAATTTATTTGTTTCCCCTTTTGTGCCCATTGAAGTTTTTTATGCAAGAAATTTAACATCATAGGAAGGCACCTATTTAAAAAGGCACAAGGGCTTGTAAAGAGAGGCTAAATTTGAAATGGGAGCCAAGTGAAAACTTCTAAGTTAGCCGTCTTCTATTTTAGCTAGCGAGGGTTTTGCCGCTAGCTCAGACTATATTAATGTTTTATGTTAAATATTATAGTATTATGTAAAATATCATAGCATTAGATTAAAAGATATAGTATTATATTAAAAGTGTGGAAAAATTTTTTTATCCATATAGAATAAGGCTTATTGAAGAAAGGCACAAAAAAAAGGCTCAAAATGCCTGAAAAAAGGGCTACGAAATTGCCTGATATATAGGAAGGATATTTTTTTAATATGTTCCTTTTTAAAAATTCCTAGAGGGTTTAGGCTTTTAAAAAGATCTAAGGTTTTTTTGCCCTTTGAAAGGGTCAGCGAAATATTAAAATCCTCCCTTGCTATCCCTACATGGGCCTGACATGTGCCTTAGCTATCCCCACATGTGTCTGGCCTGGGCCTGGCTATCCCCACATGTGTCTGGCATGTGCCTGGCATGGGCCTCACAGTCATGATTTATGCCCTTGTAAGGTAAAGCGCAGGAGGCAAGAGGAAAATTTAGGGGACTTTTAAAACAAAAAGAGCCTTCCCATGCCAATTTGCCTGAAATTTAGAAGAGTAAATCTTGAACCCCAAATAGGGGCAGCTAAGAGGGCTTAAATTTCTCTTTTCTAAGCAGAAGGTATTTTTTCAATATTTTTTTACTTTAAAGGTAGGTGACTATTGCCTGGTATTTTGAAAAGTATTAAGGCTTTGCTTATAGCCTTGGGACAATTTTTACGCCCCTGTGGCATTAGGGTACAAGCTGACAAAGGTTCTGATTTAAAGGAAGCAAACGAAGTTGGTACATGTGAAACAGAGGAAAAGACGCCCACGCGCTGCCTTATAGAGCCGCCCAGCATGGCGCCCAAGTATCACGTTCATTTAAGCGAGAACCCATTAGCAATTTATGCGAATTTCCAATTGGCTATCAAGGATTACCCGCTAGGGGGTCTCACCCAGTTGGTAAGGCCCGGTTGGGGACGAAAAATCCCCAATACCTTGGATCTTATTAAGGCATTGGAGAGCCAGTTTAATGTCTTAAATATAAAAGGGCTGTTAATGGATCCACCCCAAGAGGTCTACAATGCTATCAAATACCGGATAGTTATGCTCCTAGCTGAAAAGGATCCTCTAGTGGAAGAGGATTTCTTCGATATGAAGAACTATTTGTGGCAAGGGAAACTTTTAAAGCCGAGCAGAAAAGAGAAAGTCCTTGGGGACAAGTGGCTTATAGGCAAATATGGCCTCATTGATCTAAAGTTCATGGAGCGCTATCTCTATAGGAAGCTCTACGGGATATCAGCTTTTTCCCGCTTTCCTGACTATATCCCCAGGCTAGGTGAGGACCCTATTTCCCCCAGGGACAGAAAGAAAATAGCCTATAGGCTATATGTGGACGGGGAAGGGAGGATCCTCTCATTTAGGGTTTATTCCCCGGAGCTAATCGAAAGAAGCAAAATGGAGGAAAACTTAAGCTATATTACAAGTACCTACTATATCCATAGGCACTTCCATATGGGGGAGCTGGGAGCCTTTCCGCCTAAAGATCTTAGCCTTATAGAAGAGCTAAGGTATGAGGACTGGGACTATCATTTTTATGCGCAACTAAGGTCTATTTTTGCCGCTAAGCTTTCTGGGGGCGTTTGCGATGAAAGCCAAGATTACTTTTACTTCCCTTTGAGCTCTTTAAATAGGGAGAAAGGTACAAGGCTTTTTGTAGTAAATTGCCCTGGTTATATCCCCGATAGGAGAGCAGAAAGGCAAATAGAGTACAGCTCCTTAGTACTGGCATTGGGAGAGCTAAATAAGAAGTTTAAGGCCTCCAATGCCATACTTACTGAGAACATAGATAAGATGCTAGGTGAGCTCAAAGAAAAATTTGGAGAGCTAAGGCTACAAAAGTTACTTGAACATGTGCATTTAGTCTTTGACAAAGGCCAGGGGCTTATGTGTATTTCCAATAAGAATTTCCTTACCCAAGGGGTCCAGGCAGATGGCGGCTGCGTCTTAAAGACAAGGGTGCCCGCAAAAGAGTTAACACTAGTAAAGGCCGCAGAGCTTACCAAGGTCTTTTTAAAGGCCCGCTTTGAGTTCGAGCGTCCCTTTAAGGAGGGTCAGCTTGCCTTGGGCGCGCCAGGTACTAATCTGATGAAGTTAAACTGCCTTTTATCCCTCTTTGTCCAGCACATAAGGCACAGCCTACAACATAACCGTTTCGTCTAAGATAGTAGCCTTAGCTAAGCCAAGGGCTTTAGGTATAAAAAAACCCCCCCTTATGGGCCAAAGGCCCATAAGGGGGGGGGGATTTTTAATCTTTTAAAAAAGCCAAAGCCCCTCTTTTTTAAAGATAGTTTAAGAGGCTCAGCTTGGTAGTAAGGCCTGTCGTCCCTAAGACTGCTTCATAGACCAGTTGGGCATTTTTGAGGTCAGTTATGAGGCGGGTAAAGTCTGCGTCCTCTGTGGCGGAAAGTATTGTCTCAGCTGCGTACTGGTTGTCATCTAAGGTGTTTTGCACGAACTGATTGCGGATAAGTTTGGTCCCCACCGCAGTTTCCATCATGGTTACCTTCTGGACGGCCTTTTCCAGGTTAGGTAGCTCTTGTTCCACCATTTCCGTGTAGTTATGCTCTAGGGCCCAAAGGAGCCTCTGGATGGTATCCATGATATTGTCTGAGGCGCCGTTGGCGCCTAAGAGCTCTTCTCCGGTGGTATTGATGTCGGTCCTGAAGCCGTTCATGACATTTACATCTATATCTTTGGAGTCTCCGTTGTACCAACCTACGGAGACCTGGTAGATATCTCCTACGCCTATGGCCGTGCCATCGGGGATAAACTTAAGGCTAATGCCGTAGTCCTCTTCTTTGATGGTGTCATCTCCCCCAGAGAGCCAAATGGTGCCCGTGGTGGGTCCCACCTTGGCTGTGGAATCCCAGCCCTCGTCTTTGTACTCCATGGAGGCCCAGACCAGGGCGCTATCGGGGCTGGCAAGGTTCTTGGCAACTAGGGCCTGGAGGACATCCCCGGCTGTGGAGGTGGTGGCCCTAGAAGAGGAGCAGGAATAGACAGGGTAGAGTTCCCTCCAGGCGTCATAGGCTTCCCTTTCCGTATTGATGTCTGGGCAGCTGGGAAGGGAGACGGAGGCCAGGTGGACTACGGCCACCTGGTCTCCGTTGGAAAGGGTCTCGTATGAGATAGAGACATGGTCCTGATACTGTAGAGCAGAACCGTAGATAGTGGTGTCCGCCGACAGGGTGTAGCGGATGCCTATGGCATTACCGGCATTGCCGTGCTCTATAGCCTGATAGAGTAGATCCGGTGACTTTTGGGCAGGAGGGGAATAGGCAAAGCGGACAGCTGCTGTGGCATGTCCCAAGGGTGTAATCTGGGTTACCCCTTCTACCTCATAAGGTTTTGCCGTAGAGAGGGACACGCAGTCCATCTTGGTTACCACGCCGCTTCCCCCCTCGTGGTAATCGGCCAGAGAGGCCGTCACCAGGGCGCCGGCCTCTGGATGCTGATTTATTAGAGCCACTACGTCATTGGCCGTGGTAGTTACACGGCCTTGGGCATCTGTGGCAAGATTAATGCAGATGTTCCAGGACTGGGGACCTAGGGTAATGGAGGCCTCTTGATTGGCTGAGGTGGGTTGGCGGTATTCCAGGCGGACATCGTCGCCCCAGGTGCCCATGTAGTTGGCAGTGAGGACCACGTCATTGGCACCACCTGCTAGGCTTGTAGTGAGGGAGGCGTGTCCCAGTTGAGAGTTATAAAAGAGCCCGTTTTGGAACTCAGAGGCTGCAAAGGACTGGGGGGGACCCCAGGTCTTGCCCCCATCTTGAGAGACCCTAAAGAGGGCTGGCTGGTCATAGCCCTTGGCTAGGACCTGGGCGCTGGAGGCCACCATCTTTCCTAGGCCGGAGTTTCCCTCCGCCAGGACGCCTCCAATATGCAAGGGGTTTTGGGCGTCTGTTAGAGCGGCTACTGCGTCTATCACCTCTTGGGCAGTAGCTGTTACTGCATATTTACGGGCAACTAGCTCCGATTCTTTGGCATTTCCGTAAGTAGCTGAGGCTGGGGAGGTATAGGCCCTGGCATATTCCTCCAAAAAGGCCGAGCCGCTTGACCCTAGGGTGATAATTAAGGCATTTTCTGCTGAATTATACTGTGCAGTAGTGGCGGCAGTCTGCTCCGGAGGATTGTAGAAGTCGTAGCGGATGGTAACCCCATTTCCCGCCTCGCCCACAGCTGCACCCGGCTCATTTAGGATGGACCACCTGATGTCATTGTGGGTCCCTGGTATAGTCATCTCAGTATAGGCCAGGGTATAGGCATCAGAGGGGGTAAAGGAAATGGGACCCTGCACGGGTTCCATGGTGGGAGGAGGTGCCAGAGCACTATCGGGATAGGAATAAGAGGCCTTAAGCCTTTCTGCTAGCTCCGGGGTATTATTGATAAAATCTACCACCTCTTCCACTGTGCTTACAATTGTGCCCTCTTGGCCGGTGCCTGTTGCCCCCCTTTCCAGATAAATAGTTATCTCATCGTCATTTATCGAATAGCTAAGATTATTATTAATGGAAAGCTTAGTGCGCATCAGCTGGCCATTACTATCTTTAGATATTTCTACAATGCCCCCTCTAAAGGGGATGGAGGCGTAATCGGCCCTAATGGAAGTCTGGGCTGAAATGGCGTTTACTGCATCGGCTACGTCACGGGCCCTGGCAACTGATTGCTCCCCTTGGGGGTCTGTCTGAAGATAGACGGTTATGGTGCCGTCTGCTGCCTCAGTAGCGTAGGTACCTGCGCTATTGCCATAGGTATAGTAGAGGTCAATAGGGCCCTTGGTGGAATTTGTGGAGCTAAAAGATACCTGGTTATCGGCAGAGCTAAAGGTAGCTGACTTAGTCCCAGTGGAGTTATTATTTTCCTGTCCAGCTACGAACTTTATTGTGGTATCCCTATAGGCTTGGGAGGTGGTGGTTAAAGTTAGACTATAGGCGCCATTTGTGCCATTTACTATAGCCTGGGAGACCGAGTCGGCATTTTGGTGGGCATAGTTTAAGGAATCTATGCCCCCTGCCTCTACGCATTCAATCAAAAAGAGCTGGCTCTGGGTGGGTAGATCCGGACGGGACTCATATTCCCTATCCCCATAGTTTTCCACTTTTCCAGTAAAGCCTTCACTATTTTGGCAGGCTGCTATTACGTCCTGGGCCCTCATCTCATTGGAAAAGGGTTGGGTCTGAAGCTCTTGTCCGGCCAGTAAATAGTTAAAGCCGAAGCGAGAGTCACCAAATTGGATGATGGTCTGGAAAAGCAGGTCCACCTCTGTGGCTATTATCTTTCTCTGGTCCGCTGTGTAGACATCTGTGGCAGCTTGCTCAGCTTTTACGTAGATCTGATCTAAGACGTCTTTGATGCTCTGCATGACATTTCCAGTATTGGTGAGCCAATCATTGGAAAAGGAGACGTTTTCCGTGTGCTGGGCTATTTCAGATAGGGTGCTGCGGGTGCGGAGCACAGCAGCAGCCCCAGAGGGATTATCGGAGGGTTTATTTATCTGTTTTTCCGAAGCTACCTTGTTACTCAGCTGGGCTATATGCCAGGACAAGAGGTTAAGGTTGTTATTTATGTTGCGGTAGGTGCCCCGCTGAGAGGTGCGGTAGATCATCTTCTCCTCCGGCAGCTTGGATGCCAATTTATGTAAAGATAAAACTGTCTTGGACTTAAACTGAGCTTTATAGGCTAAAAGGGCTATTTTTCCCTTTGAACTAGCGCCTAGCTTTTGAACTAGCCCCTTGCTTTTGAACTAGCCCCTAGCTTTTGAATTAGCGCCTAGCTTTTGAATTAGCGCATGGCTTTTGAACTAGCGCCTAGCTTTTGAATTAGCGCAGGGTCTTTGGATTTACCAAGGGCCCTTAGGTCTTTTTATCTCATGGCCAGGAGGGACTCCATCATGGTGTCTATGGTGGAGATCATCTTGGCTGAGGCTTGGTACATGTACTGATAGCGCAGGACGTCGGCTAGCTCTTCGTCCAGGTTAACGCCTGCGATAGAGTCCTGGCGATCTTGGAGCTGGGTATAGACACCTTGGGTAAATTCATAGTCCCGGGTAGCTCCCTGGGCAGTGGCACCTATGTTGGAGTAGATGCTGTTAAACATGGAGCTAATGGTGGCATCCTTCTGATGGTAAAAGTCGAACCTTTTGTCCTTGAGGTCTGCCATATCCAGGGCGTTTTCATTGCTCCCAGGGGCCCTTACGCCGTTGGAGTCTATGATACCGGCATTTATAAGCTCTCTATTGTCTATCAGCATCTGGTTGACGCCCACGTCATTGCCTAATGTGCCTGTAAAGATAGTATTGATACCTAAGACGGCCAAGGCCCCGGAGCTGTCACCGGCAAAACCAAATTCTACCCCCGTGTCTGCTATGATGCGTAAGTTATCTTTGCCGTGGCGGTCTGTTACGGATTCCACCCTTAAGCCGGGGATATCGGCTATCTGTTTTATCACATCTTCTAAGGTGTCTTCCGGGGTAACTGTTACCTTGTGGAAGGTGGCTTCCCCACCATCTGTGTAGGTAACCAGCTCAAAGTAGCCGCTTCTATCTAAAAAGGTCCTATCCATCTCCCGGGCAAGTCCAAGGCCTGTTTCTCCCTGTGGGGTCTCAGCTGTTACCAGGGTACGTGCCACGTTGTGGGAGTTTATGGCGCTAACAATGTCTCCGGCTGTGGAGGTAATGTCCCCATTTACATCAGTTGCGAGGTTTACAACTATCCGCTGTGAGCCGTCCTCTTCCTGGGTAACACTTATGAGTAGCTTTTGATTTGCCCCTGTGTTTACGTATTCCACTGAGATCTTATCACCTGTTTCGCCCTTATCCACAGCTGTATAGATGATGTCATTGTCCGTATGGATAAGGGTAGTCTTTAAAGTGGCATACTCGGAATCGTAAGCCAGGTGGTGACCCTGGGGCGCGGTGTATTTAAGGGACCTGGAAAGGGAGTAAAAGCCTATCTCTTCATGGCCCTGGGGCAAGGTGGGACCAGCGAAATTAACCCTTCCAGTATCCGACTGGTTAAAGACACCTTCTGCGGAGATAAAATCACCTACCTTCCAGGCCACAGTCCTGGGTGGGAGGTAATTTATGCCATCTGTGGGGCTAAGAGACCTTTCCGAATTGATATATTCAGTGAGCTCTGCTGCAGTAACAGAGACATTTCCCAAGGAATCCACTGGCAAGGTGATAGTTATCTCCCACTTCATCCTGGCCGGGTCCTCGTTAAATTTGACCGTGGAAGTGATCTCAGAGGTTACTTTTTCACTTTTTACAAAGCGCACCTCAATATTGTCCGGGTCACTATAGGGGTCGTAGGGCTCTTTGGAGGCAAGGTGGGGAACCAGTGAGGAGATGCGGATGGAATTGTCATCCCCTGGAAAGTCTATCTCTACGGAGGCCAGGTTGGATACCTGTGTGGTACCTAAGACCTCTGTCATAAGCGAGAGCCCAGTACCTTGGGCATGCTGGTTATTGGCCTGGAAGATAAATCCGTCCACAAAGGACTCGTATTGCTTGTAGTATTCACTTAGGATCTCATCTCTAAACTCTATATAACCACCCACAGCACCGCCCGTTATCTGGCCTGTAATGTCCTCTTGCCAATAGTCATTGTGGGAGGTATGGAGGCTTACGTCTCCATTGGAGGAGGTATTTGTAGTTAGAGGAAAGGACCTTTCTTTCAGGACCAAGGGTATACCCGTGCCAGTAGTTATAGTCCACTGTCCATCGTGGGGGTCTTCGTAGTACTCTATGTCCATGTATTCAGCAAGTTGCCTGGTCTTTTCTTCTCTGGTGTCCCTTAGATCATTGGCCTGCCTATTTAAGGTAGGGTCTTCGTATACGGTTATCTCCTTATTTAAAGAGGCCAGTTCCGCTATGAGGGTGTTAATCTCAGTTGCAGCATCGTCTATTCTTTTATTGGTATCCAGCCTCAGCTCGTCCATCTCTTCTTTTCTATATTTTAACTGAGTGGCCAGGGTCTGGGCGTATTCAATTAATTCTTCCCTATTGGGCTCATTATTGGCCTCATCGGCCAACTGATCGAAGGCGGCAAAATAGTCGTTCATAGCCGCATTGATGCCATTTCCTGCGCTCTCGTTAAAGAAGATCTCTAAATTATCCACCTGGTTTTTTATGGCCACCTCTTTACCTAGGGTGGAGCCGGTCATTATGAGAGAACGGGTCAAAAATTCGTCGTGATAACGTATTATATTATCACCCGTTACCCCCAAGCCCATCTGGCCCCAGCTGCGAGTCTGGGAAGGCAGAGTGGCAAGATTTATCCTCTGGCGGGAGTAACCCGGGGTATTGACATTGGCTATATTGTTGCTTGCTGTCTCCATGGCTGCCTGGCTCATGCGCATACCGGTCAAGGCAACATACATGGAACTGGAGATGCTCATTTTATACCTCGCGGGAAAGCTTGGAGGGAAGACCTCTTTTTACAGTCTTCTCCTTTTTGCCATCTGAGGAGTAGCCGTCCCCTTTGAGTTGGTTGGCCCCAGAGAGGATATTTAAAGACTCGGTTACAAGCTCCAAAGAATGCTCCACAAAGTGCTTGGCAGTGGCATTTTCCCTTACTATGAGATTTTTTAATCTCGCTAAGGTACTTGCCATTTCCGAGAGCTTGGCCCCAAAGGGCCCAGGCGTTGCCATGGCAATGGCCGCTAAGGTGGGCGGGGGGTCCAAGGGCAGTCCCAACATCAAGGCAGCGCAGGCTATCTTTTCTGTGAGCTTTTCATTGGAGGCTAAGATGATCTTGGCGAGCTTTTCCTTGGCCTTACTGACTAAAAGAAGGCCATCCAAGTCTAGGTTCAAAAGGTACTTTTTCTCGTCTTCCAGGAAATCAATAAGTTCCTGATAGCGAGCCGTGTGCTCTTGTAAAGCTTCAGAAAGTTGGGAGATTAGGGTGATGTCCATTGGAGTTACCTTTTTCTATATTGGTAGATTGGCCAGTCACAAGGAAAATGGATCCGGCTAAGCTATGCTTTTCAAGATCCGTTCCAAGTAAGAAGGGAAAATTTGCCCCCCAAGGTAAATTTTGATTGCGCTAGAAATGATTGCACTAAAGAGGCTAAAGATAATTAATGTAGTGCTAAATGCGCTAGAAAGATAAGTCTAAGGCCCTAAGATAAGCCCCATCCGTTTAAGAGAGGACCTAAGATAAGTTATAAGCGTTTAAGAGAGGGCCTAAGATAAGCCCCATCCGTTTAAGAGAGGGCCTAAGATTATTTCTCTTTAACTAAATGCACTGGGCAAAGGGAAAATTATTCCCCTTTCTTTAAGGTGGGAGCCCTGCGAAAGCTTGTAGGCTTAAAGGGGAGCGTGCCCTCAGGCCCGTTTTGGGCCGCCTCTGTATCAAGTCCGGCTAACTGGAGGCCTCTTGTAGCACTTTCCCCTAAAATGCCGGAGCCTATTGCCTCGGAGCTTAAAGAAAGGGCCCCTTGAGCTAAGGCGGCTACATTTTCATCGCCACGTGCCCCGTTTGCTACATTTTGCATCCCAGATTGCTTAAAGCGTCTGGAGGGGGCTATGCGCATCTTCCAATTGGGTCCCATCACCTCAGGGTGGGCGGCTAAGACGCCGGAAAGGCCTTCCTGGGCAGCTACGTCTTCCACTATCTTGTCAGCCAAGCCCAGCCCCCCGGCCTTAGTAAGAGCAGCAGTAAAAGGTTTTTCAGCAATCTCTGCATAGGTATCACTCCCAGGCTCTTCACTAAAGGGGCTCTGGCGCATGGCCTTTATCATCTCCGCCATCAAGAGGCCCTCGTATTCCCTGGCAGAATCCCTTATCTTCTGAAGTTTAGCCAGTTGCTCCTCTTCGCTAAGATTTCCGCCACTGTGGGCTATTCTGTAGCTCAAGGGCTCATAGCGGCCGCTTGCAGAACCTTCATTTGCCTCATTTGTACTTTTAAGAGACGAGCCAAAGTCCACAGGTTTTCCTCCAGTTCCAGAGGAGGAAAAATTAATGCCATTTTTTCTCAATTCTTCCACGCTGACACTAATAGAGGAGCCGCGGCTAGCCGCGGCTCCTCTATTGGAATAGTCTATGGCTTTAGAGGTACTTGTAAGGGCCTTTACATCAAGGTTAGTAAGGCCCCCGGGATTTATCGTGCCAGCCATAATTAGATGATCTCCAATTCGCCGTGGAGGGCACCTGCTGCTTTTATGGCCTGGAAGATCATAATTAGATCCCTGGGGGTGACACCTATGGCGTTTAAGGCCTTAACTACATCATTAATATTGGTGGAGCGCTCTATTAAGAGCACCTGGTCAGCCCCCTCCTCCAAGTTAATGTCCGTATTGGGCGTGATGGCGGTCTGACCCTGGCTAAAGGGTCCAGGCTGGTCTACGTCAAAGCCTTCTCTAATCTGTACCGATAAGTTGCCATGGGCCACTGCCACAGTGGATAGCTTGACATTTTCACCCACAACTACAGTACCTGTTCGCTCATCTATGATGACCTTTCCCACAGCATCGGGGACTACATCTAAGTTCTCTAGATTGGCCACTAGGATGGCCAGGTTATCTCTGTAATTTACAGGAACTGTAAGCTCTATGGTGGAGGCGTCCTGGGGCCTGGCTGCTGATCCAGGCAGGGCATCATTTACTGCCTCGGCCACCCTGGCAGCTGTCGTGAAATCAGGTTGCCCCAGTTTGATGGTTAAGGTCTCTTTTCCCTGCCAGCGGATGGGGACTTCTCTTTCCACAGTGGCACCCTGGACTATGCGGCCCACAGTGGGATGGTTTTTTTGCACGGAAGCTGCGGCCCCTGTTATCTGAAAACCGCCCACTGACAAGGGGCCTTGGGCCATGGCATAGACCTGGTCGTCCATACCTTTCAGGGAGGTTATAAGTAAGGTTCCTCCCTGGAGGGACGTGGCGTCCCCCAGTGAAGAGACTAAGATATCTATCTTGGTGCCAGGCTTTACAAAGGGCGGCAGGTCCGCAGTCACCATGACGGCGGCTACGTTTTTCACCTTCAATGCAGTGGGGGCTACGGTTATGTCCATCCTCTTTAAGAGGTTGGACAAGCTCTGACGGGTGAAACCCGTCTGGTCCTTGTCACCAGTGCCATTTAAGCCCACAACTAAGCCGTAGCCAATAATCTGGTTTACCCGCACCCCTTCGAAGGTGGCTATCTCTTTGATGCGGATGGCTGTGGCCTCAGTTGGCCACAGCCATCCGGCCATGGACAAGAGAAGGGCCGCGGAAATAAAGCGCATGATATGTGACATATAAATTAACCTTTAGGGTCTAGTTGTTTAAATTAGTCTTTAGAAGGGCCAGACCTTGTCTAGGATCCTTGTCAGCCAACCCTGCCGCTGTTTGTCAGTTAAGTCGCCTTGACCTGTGTACTCGATGCGGGCATCGGCCAGATAGGTGGAAAGAACTGTATTGTCCGTTGCAATGTCGGCAGGACGGATGACTCCCTGGATAGTAATGTACTGGCGCTCATTGTTCACCAGGATCTCCTGGGAACCCCGTACCACCAGGTTGGTGTTAGGCAGGACCTGGATTATCCTGGCAGAGACCTTGGCTGTGATGTTCTCATTGCGGCTGGTCTGTCCCGAACCTGTGAACTGGTTTTGGGTCTGCGCCTGGACGCCTTTCATGAGGTTAAAGTTGCCTGGGGTGGGCATGGCACCTTCCGCCTCATAGCCGAACAGTGCGGTGATGGAGGCATTTACCTGAGAATTGCGGTTTAGTGAGGTATTGGCCTGTTTTGTAGCCCTGGAGGTTTCCACTATATTGATAGTAATAATGTCACCTACCCTCTGGGCCTTCATGTCGGAAAAGAAGTCAGGACGGGTGTCCTCAGTAAAGAGGGACCCCTCAGTCTTAATTGCCGGGTTAGGGTAAGTGGAAACCGGTGGGTTTAAGAGGGCGGCTTCCTGGTTATTCAAAGAGGAGGGTACATTTAGTTTTGGCCCGCAACCTGCTAAAAGCATGGCCAAAAGGCACATGATGGCTACAGCACCAATAAATCCCATTTTTTTGGTCTTTTCGCACGTCTCGTTCATAATCCCATTCCTTACAAGCAAAGATAAAAAGGGCGGTAATTCCGCTTGGCAATCTGTCAAATGCAAAGGCCATGCCATAACTTTTCATCCTTTTAGACACCCTTAGCTTTATTGGGCCAAGAGAGAAAGACATACCTTGAGAGGCAAAATTTGCCGCAGCCACTATAGTTAAAGGGCTGAGATTTGGGAGAGCCTTAGGTAATTAGTTAGCTAAGAGCCAGGAGAGCTTTTGCTAGTTAGTTAGCTTAGATCCAGGATAGCTAAGGTACTTAGTTAGCTATAGCTAAGATTTATTTCAGCTGTAGCTTAGATCTGGAATAAGGGACTTTTAAATTTTTAGAAATTAGAGCTTTAAAGCACTCAATTTAAGGTTCTAGCAAGACAAAGAAAGCCTGTGATATTTTGGCAAGAAGCTATTGGCATAAGCTATTGGGCTTTAAAGGGAGTATGTGTAATAGCTAAGCTTGAGTTAGCCTGGGTTCGCTTGAGTTAGCCTAGGTTCGCGTAAGTTCGCTTGGGTTAGCTAGGGTTAGCTTGGGCGGCCTTTTTAGATCTAAGTTTCAAAAGGCTTTAAGTTTTAAGCCCCTCATGGGTCTTAAAAGATATTTCTCATATTTAAAACCCCCTGGTCTTTTTTTCCCTTTGCCTTTGGCATGAGGGTTGCTTTAGAAGCGATAGGCCACAAGGCCAAAAGATACTCTAAACGCCTTAAAGGAGAAGAAGATGGAAAGCCTAGCAGCCATGGGAAGTACGAGGGTAGAGCTCAGCCCCAGCTTGGCAGATAGCTATGTTTTAGATGGTAATTTTGAGGAAAATGCCTCTGATGATTTTGCAAGGGCCTTGGCGCGGGCTGAAAGTGAGAGGGAAAATTATACCAAAGAAGCGGAAAGGCAAGCTGCCAGAAGGGCAGATGAGGCCAGGGTGGAAGCCGGAAGGCGTAGCCGGAAGGAAAAAGCTGTAAGTGAAGAGGGCCAAGAGACCCAAGAGACCCAAGAGGATTTAGGATTGGTCTTAGAAAATTCTGTAACCCTTTCCCAGACCAATTCTGAGGAAAATGCTTTCAAGTTCAAGGCCAAAAGGAGCATAGGGGCCCTGGCTTTTGCCATGGTCCAGACAGAGACTAATCTTCCTGGGGCTTTTAAGGCCAAGGTGTCTAGGGAGCTACTTTTGACAAATAACCAGTTGACAGGGGCCCAAGGAGTCTTAATGGGACAAAAGAGTGCTTTGGGGCTTTTAACTGATGCCCTTAATGGAGCGGATACCAATTTAGAGCTTTTTTCCTTGACCTTGGATTCAGAGAGCCTTAGTTCCCTTGAAAATTTATTACTGTCCAGCGGCCTGGAAACTGAAAAGATAAATGAGATCTTAGGAAGCCTTTTAGATTCTGGTCCTCAGATAGCCTTAAAGGATCTAATTAAGACCCTACAGGGGGCAGATACAGGTGAGGCCCTCTTGGGGGGTGGCATGGTGGCAACCGAAGATGGTCTTAATAACTTAGGTCAGTTTCTCTTGGGGCTGGGAATGTCCCTTGAAACTGTAAAGGGCCTTACCACAGGTATTGAACCAGGGGCAGCTTTGACGGCCTCGACACTTAGGGATTTTTTAACCCAAGCCGCTGATAGTTCTGGGCTAGACACCCTCTTAGGTGAAGGCGATCTAAATTTTCTAGCCCTGGCCTTAGAGTCCATGGGAGCCGGAACCAAGACCATAAATGGCATCAATATGCTCATGGATGCAAATAATGGAAACGTTACCCTAGGAGATCTATTAAACTTACTCTCCAGCATGGAAAAACCCGTAACCCAGTCTCCAAATCAAGTAGCCTTAGATATCCAGACCCTTATCTCCAAGATTAAAACTGAAGCAGAACTAGTAAAGGCCCCAGTTTTTAATGAAATAATAATGAAGCTTTCCCTTTTAGGTGATAGGGAATTAGATAAGAACTTCTATGAGCTTTCACCTGCTCTCCAGGCCTTAAGGGGCGGAATCTCGGGGGCAAAAGAGGGGGTAAATACCGGAGGCGGTGAGTATCCAGGCCACGGCGGCAAAGAGGATAGACGCGAAAGGGAGGAAAGACGCCTTGCAGCTACTAGCTTAAATGCAGTAGAGGCCACCTCCAAAGGCCAGGCCGGTGCCTTTTCCTCTTCTCTGTACGACGAGGTGGCCCAATCTTCTTACAGAGACGCCATTGCCAAACAGATCCGCGATAAGCTTGTGTATTCCTCTAGAAGGGGCATAAGGCGCATTAAGATGAGCTTATCCCCGGAAGAATTGGGGGATCTGGACATAGAACTCAAGGTCAAGGGGTCACTTTTGACCGCCAATATTAAGACCCAGTCCATGGAGGCCTACAAGGCCTTAGAGGCAGAGATGGAAGATCTAAGGAGCTCTTTAGCTAAGGAAGGAATAGAGCTTAAGCTCACCATTACCTATGAGGGCTCTGGGGCAATAGTAGCAGAAGGTGCCTTAGGGTCAGATGTTGATTCTAAAAGTGCCAAGGCAAATGGCCAAAATGGGGAAGATCTAGAGGAAAATTTTTCCTTTTCGGAAAATGACTCTAGTAATCATGAGCTCTTAAACGCCGTGGTATAAAACTTGCTTTGAAGTTTGATACCAAGCCGGATAAAAAAACGGCTTGTAAAAGATATATAAGCTAATGGGAGTAGAAAAATGGCAACTATATACGCCGCAGACAATCCCCCAGCCCCAAGGACAGCAGACTTGGAAGCCTGGACCACGGAAAATGTCCCGGTTACAGACGGCTCGGAAAGGCAATTGGATAAGGAGGCCTTTTTAACACTCCTTTTAACCCAGCTGCAGAACCAGGACCCCTTTAACCCTATGGAAGACACAGAGATGACTGCCCAACTTGCCCAGTACTCCCAACTGGAGCAGTTGGCCAATTTAAATACCAATGTCACCAATATGGCAAGTTATATCCAGGCCCAGAATCAGTTCCAGACCTTGACCTTAATTGGCAAGGACATAAAGGCCCAGTCCAATCTTTTGAGTGTGACAGGCGGGAAAGTGGATGTGGATGTCAAGATAGAGCTTGCTGAAACCTGTAATCTCCAGGTATACATCTTGGATGAGAGCGGCAACCAAGTGCGCATGTACGATTGGGGTATGAGCGAAGCCGGTACCTATGATTTTGTCTGGGACGGTAAAGATACCAATGGCTCCACTGTTCAAGATGGCCTCTATCAATTCCAGGTCACAGCCACCAACACAGCTGGTGAGACCATGGAGGAAGGGGTAGTCCCTGAAATAGACGGCAAGGTCTCCTCAGTCTCCTTTGACGAGTACGGTCAGCCGGTGGTTCACTTAGGCTATATCCAAATATCACTTACTCAGGTGATGGAGATCTTGGAGGCCAAGGGGACTAGCACAACTACTTTAGATGTAGAAGAGTCCTAAGACTTTAATCATAACAAACGCCAAGGATGGCATTAGAGAAAAATAACAGATGAGAACTAAGGATAGTCCTCGTCTCAATAGATCCAATAAAGATTTGTCTAATCTTATCTATATGGTGGACAGTTATGAGCATTTCCAGTGCAATGTATGCGGCGGTAACGGGCCTTTCTGCCTTGTCAACGGGCATGCAAGTTATAAGCAACAACATAGCCAACGTTAACACGGTGGGCTTCAAGGCGGCCCGTACCAACTTTGAAGACCTCATTAGCCAGGATTACTGGTCCAATGGCAGGACCCAGCAGATAGGCCGAGGCGTAAAAGTAGCCTCTGTCCAGCAGATGTTCACCCAAGGCTCCTTTATCAACTCCGCCCAGGATACGGACATGGCCATAGCCGGTGAAGGCTTTTTCATGGTCCGCGACAGGGTCACAAATGAGCTCATGTACACCAGGGCAGGTAACTTCACCTTCGATGCCAATGGCGTTCTAGAGACCCCGGCCGGCTACGTGCTCCAGGGTTGGGAGCTTTCCGTCCCCAAGCCAGGTGCTGACCCGGTGCGCATAGGGACCCCCACCGATGTCAAGGTAATAACCTTGAACGCTCCGCCTGTGGCCACCACCCAGATTAAAGTCGTATGCAACCTGAATGCCGATGACAGCTCCGCCTATATCTATAGTTCAGCTGAATTTGCTGAAATGTATGCCGATCAATTAGCCAAAGCACCAGCAGAGGCGGCCCGGATATCAGCTCAAAATGCGGTCTATAGTGCTACTATTCACGGCACTACCTTCCCCTCCTTAAGTCCCACCTTTAATAGTGCCTATATCCACTACATGAGCGGCAATGGTTATGTACAGGTCTCCCCCGGGGTCTTTGAAAAGACCGTGGTCACAAACCCCAGCACCTTAGAGGTGGCGCAAGCTGCTGCTTCAGCTTCCGCAGTGGCTTGGGCTACCTTGAGTAACTCAGGTACCTATCCACTTACCTCCAACTCTGTTCTGTATCAGACCAACTATAACCTGGCCTACTCCAATTACATGGTAAATACCCTGGGCTACACGGAAGGCCCCGTGGGTACCTTTACCAAGGTCAGTAGAACTAGCCCCACCACGGGGGAACTAAATGCCGCCAATTCCACAGCAGTAACCCAGACCAATACTTCTAACCCGCCCTATACCAGCTATCCCTCCGGTGATGCAGTAAAAGACGCTGTATATATTACTAATTATACCACCTATTTGACTTCCCAGGGCTACACGGCCCCAATGGACGAATACCGCAGGGCGGCCAATGCCGCAGCCATGGCTGCAGCAAATACTGCTGGTCTTAATGCAGGAGGCGATCCTGGAGGAACAAACCTAGAGCAATTAAAGTATGCCGCCGCCTATGCGAAAGAATTAATTCGTAGCGGCCATACCATGAATTCGTCCTATGCCCAGCCGACTCTGGTAACTGCTGCCCAGGCTTTAACTAATCCAACTACTTTGCAACAGACTGCAGCTGACAACGCAGCTAAGGCTCATGCGGGGATATCCAGCTATCCTGATGCCGCCTCGGCAAAGAATCTCGCTTACGTGGCAGCTTACGCCAATTACCTTGTTGCTTCTGGTTATACCGTATCCGATGATCCTACCTTGGCTGTGCCTACTTTTACTACCACGCCAGCTGCTGCCGATGCCGCGGCTGCTAATGCTGCCGGCGTAGCAGCAGCTTCTGTTCTGGAGCCGGGCTTTGATTTTTCCACGTCTACCAATAGGACGGCAAAGCTCTTATACTTAGAAGCCTACACGGATTATTTGCTATCAGGTTCTTACACCTTAGCAAGCTATACGGCCCCGACTCTTAGTAATACTGATTTCACCAAGCAGCCAACTACCACGCAAATGACCTTAGCTGAAAACGCCGGCCGGGCCGCGGCGCTTTTGGTAGACACAAGTTATCCAGGATTTGCCACTTCCAATAATAGGGCAGCTGATTTGGCCTATGCAGATGCCTATGCCCAAAGCCTCATTAGTCAGGGTTTTACTATTGATTCAAGCTACACCCCCATGGCGGCTCTCCCTAGCGGCACAGATTTTTCAATTGGTGCCAATTCCACTGAAAAGACAGCTGCAGATAATGCCGGAAAAACTGCGGCCATAGCCGCAGGGGCCCCTGCCAATTACAGCTATCCCAGTGGAATAGCCGCCGAAGATACCGCATATAAGACAGCTTATGACAATTATATGACGACTACGTTGACCGGCTATACCGGTCAAGCTTCCATAACAGGTTTTGTCAAAGCCGTTGACTCTTCTCCTGTAGCGGGTGGTGCTGAAGAGCAGGCCGCCCTGGCAGCCGCAAGGGCAGCGGGACAGGCTGCAATCGCACTTACTACCGGCTATCCCAACACATCTTTGGACCCTGGTTATCGCGCCGCTTACAACACAGAATACGAGGCCAGAATGACGGCCTTGGGGTACACGAACCTTGGCCCGCCTAACTATTTCCAGAAAAGTGAGCAGGTTGCCCCCAGTGCCACAGAGGTAACCACAGCCCAAAATGCGGCCAAAATAACAGCGGAAGCTGCTGCTAAAAATGCCGGCCAGCTCGCCTATGACTCGGTCTACAATGCGCTTTACCAAACAGCTTTAGATAGCATTTTCACCCAGATACCCTCTTGGGAAAGGGAAGGCATGGGTTTTGCCGGTGCCTGGGACGGGACGAATACAGAATCTCCGATAGATCCGGAAGATTATACCCACGCCAATCCCTGGACCATCTACGATAGCCTTGGAACTGCCCATACCCTCATGGTCTACTACCAGCCCAACCCCTATATGGAAAATGTTTGGGACTATCTTATCACCTGCGATCCCACCGAAGATGCCCGCAAGGACGTGAATAATAACGTAGTCATGAATGGGGCTACCTTTGCTGGCGTAGTCCAGAAGGGTAAAATAACCTTTACTGCAGACGGCCCCGATGGTCATGGTGGTCTAGTTAAAGATATAGAGGCGCAGAACCTTGATATGACAAAGACTGCGGCAGCCAGACTTACCAGCGCCAGTGCTACGGTAGTAACAGCCCCTGCCACTGCCTCTTCCATAAACCACTACACCTTTGGTGGCTACTACACCGGTGAGCCGGTCTTTTCAGCTACCACTGGGACCCTCGTGGCCACCAAGCGTGAATACGATATAGTCTGGACCGGTAACCTTGGTACAGTACCCGATGTCTCAGGATTTACCTGGACAGACTCAGATGGCAATTCAGGCAAGATCCAGGTCTACGATAAGAACTATACAGGGCCCTATACCTTTGGCTCAGGCTTAACTGTGAACTTTTCCAAGGGAGGTACGCCTATGCGCTTTACCGTAGGGGATACCCTACAGGTAATAGCCAATTCTGAAGAATTAGGCTGGACCAACTTGACGCCCAATGAGGATGGCTATTTCGACTTTGACCTGGCCTTTGTGCAATCCGCTTCCATGGCCTTGCACCCACCCTATCCCCAAGGGCTACCAACTATTATCCAGCATGTTGCCTTAGACATGGGAGCCCGCTATAACCTAGCGGGGGATGCAGATGGAGAGCGCTGGATCTTAGATGAGCAAGGTACCACCCAGTACGCCTCCAAATCACTAAACATCTTTTCCAGCCAAGATGGCTACCCGCCAGGATCCCTCCAGAGGGTATCCATAGACAAGGACGGCATCCTTACAGGTATCTACACCAATGGCCGCCATCAACCTCTCTATCAGATTGGCCTGGCCCGCTTTATTAATCCCTGGGGCCTTTCCAAGCTAGGAGACAATGTCTATATGGAGACCCGCTGGTCAGGTACCGCTACCTTAAATCCTCCGGGCTACGGTGGAACTGGGACCATAAGGGCAAATTTCTTAGAGCAATCCAATACGGACTTAGCCGATGAGATTGTGAACATGATAGTAACCCAGAGAGGCTTCCAGGCCAACACCAAGGTGGTAACCACCACGGACACCATGTTGGCGGAAGTCATAGAGATGAAGAGATAAATCCCTACTTATTACAGGTACACAAAAGGGCGGCCAAAGGCCGCCCTTTTAGCGTGGCAAGCTTTTTTTATCCCCCACTCTAAAGGCGCGCGTTGCAGCTTTTGGCTGCAAAATCCTGGGGATTTATGGGCTGGGGACCATCGGGAAAATTTAAGCAGCGACCTTGGGCATTCATCCAGCTCTTGCCGCCTAAGGGTTTACAGAATTTAGGATCGGCTATCCACATGTTCCCAATACTTTCTCCCAGGCAGTTCTTATATTGGTAACAATTGCCTATATTGTAGGGATTGGGTCTGGCGGCAAAGAGGAAATCTTCTGAAATGGTTAAATCTCTTTGCGGAAATCTGTCATGATAGCTTATAGAAGCTGCATCAAGGTTAGGATTAAGAGCCAGCATGAGGAAAAAAATTAAGGGCATTCTATTTTTAGTAAAAAGGGAAAAGAGCCAAATAATTATGATTTATAAGAGCTATTTATCTTAACATAGTCAAGCGAAAGGTCGCTTGTCCAGATGCTCCTTTCCCCATAGCCATTTGTCAAGGTGACCTTTAAGGTATAGTAGTCTTTTTTTAAGACTTTTTTGGCTTCTTCATCCTTGCCATTATCCAAACCATTTCGTACCCAGGGGACAGCATCTAAATCAAGACTCACCTGTATTGGGTGGAAAAAGGCCCCACTCCTTCCCATGGCGGCTAAAATCCTCCCCCAATTGGGGTCTTCTCCGTAAAATGCTGTTTTCACTAAGTTGGAGTTGGCTATGGTCCTGGCAATACTATCTGCCTCTTGGGCAGTGGTGGCTCCCTGGACCAGGATGCGCACCACCTTGGTGCCTCCCTCGGCATCGGCAACTATGTCTAAGGCAAGTCTCATCATGAGCTCATATAAGACGCCCTTAAAACTTAAGGCCTCTTTGCTATTGGGGTCATCTATAATATTGGTATCTACGGCTCCAGAGGACATGATAAAGACAGAGTCATTGGTGGAGGTATCCCCGTCCACTGTGATACGGTTAAAGGTCTCCAAGGTCACCTCTTCTAAGAGCGCAGTTAGAGCCTCAGAGGTAATTTTAAGATCCGTTAGGATAAAGGCCAGCATGGTGCCCATATTAGGGGCAATCATGCCGGAACCCTTGGCACAGGCGTTTACTTGATAGGCCGTGCCATTGGGTAAAGTCCCTATAGCAGTATAAGCCTTCCTCTTGGTGTCAGTTGTCATAATGGCTGAGGCAAAGTCGCAAAAACCCTTGTCACCTAGTTTTTTCACAAGGGCGTCCAGGGCAGAAGTAATAGCCTCAATGTTCAGGGGAACACCTATGACCCCGGTGGAGGCCAAGAGGACCTCATGGGTCTTTAAACCAAGTAAAGGCGCCAGGGTCTCTGCTAAACTCTCGCAATGGTAGAGGCCCTTGTCCCCTGTCTGGGCATTGGCTTGACCGGCATTTACTAAGATGGCAGAGCCAGTATCCACCTTATCCACTGACCATAAAATAGGTGCTGCCCGGCAGATATTGCGGGTAAAGACAGCTGCCCCTCCACAAAACTTATCAGCCTTGATAAGCCCTAAGTCCAGCCTTTTTTTGTATCTGGCGCCCGTTTCTATGGCCGATACCTTAAAGCCCTTGGGCATAAGGTCACCGCCCTCTTGGATAGTGGCATCAAAGGCTAAGGGATTAAAGTATAATTCTGCGTATTTATACATATGCTGTACCTAGGTTATTTTCCTTTTAAAATTGCCCCCAAAGGCTAAAGTTCCAGGCTGTTAAGGGGCCCAAGGGCCCCTTAACAGCCTGGAAGCTAAGATTATAGCAGAAAAGGGGCTCCCCTTGGCTTAAACTTATGCCCTTAAAGTAGGCCAGGTTTTACTGGACAAGAGGATGATCCCTGCCAAGGCAGTCAAGGCAAGATCCCTTAGAAAGAAAAAAATGTCCGGCCTTTCCGCTTCCTTTCCAAATCCAAAGCAGCCGCAAGAAAAATCGAGGTCCCTTACAAGGCCTTGCAATGCTGCCAGCATAAAGATGATAAGGAGTGCTCCCAGGATAAAGGCCGCTGTTTTACGGTAAATTTGCGGCCCGCTTATCAGAAATACAGCCATTGTGAGCTCTACAAAAGGTAAGAGGAGGGCAATAAAGGGGGCGAAAAATAAGGGTACGATCCTATAGGCATTTATGGTAACCAGGGTCCCTTGTATGTCTATGATCTTTAAGACAGCGGCCCAGGCAAAAGAGATTGCCAAGATAGGGACGGCTAATAAGTAGGCCGCATGTAATAGTTTCTCCCCTAGGGTATTTTTTGCCTCTATTTTAGCCATGAAATTTATCTACCTAATTATTTATAAGGCTCTACGAAATTTATCTACCTAATTAGTTATTAGGCTCTACTCTATTTGTCTGCCAGTGGCAAGGTAGCCATCAAAGCCTGGGGTAAAGATATAGACTGTTTCAAAGGACTTACCCTTAAGATAGCCCGCCAGCTCCTCTGCCATGGGACAGAGGGGATCTGAGCAGTAGGTAACAATAAGGGCATCCCTTTTTAGGCCATCTAAGTAGTTGGCCTCTGGGCTTAGAGGGTCCATGAGGCTCTCCGGGGGGATATTTTTTGCCCCTGGCAAGTGTCCCAGCTGGAAAAGGTCTTTGATCCTTGCATCCAATAGAACTACCCCAGGGGTACTTAAAAGCTCTTCTAAGCGCCCATAGTCGGATATTTTGGAAAAAGTGGCATCCTTATTGGGTAAAAGAATTAGGGGATTGGGCCGCAAGAAGTTAAAGACAAGAGAAGTAAGGGTAGCTAATAGCAGCATCAGGGTCCCAGCCCGCAGGAAGGGAAGGAAGGCTTTAAGTTGCGCTTTTAAGTTTCTTGGCAGGTCCATAGTCAGTCCCTTCACATACGGATATTTTACCCTACTTTATAGCAATAAAATAAGAGGGCTTAATATGGCCCAGGGGACAGTTTTCTCTGTTACTGGCACTTTTTTGGAAAAAATTCTTGCCTTTTGGGGGAAAATACAATATATTGACTTTTCCATGCTTATTATATAAACATATAGAAAATGTTTCTTAGATAAACAGCTAAAAATTGTTTATTGGCATTGGATTTAACTAAATAAGCCTCTAGAGTCCTTGCTAGCTAAGCTAGCTCCAAGCTTTTCAGAGCTTAAACTACAAAATAAATTTAATCTTATTAAATGAGCCTAAGATGGAGAAAAAAGCCAGAATTAATCCCGTAGTCCAAGAGATCCACAATGCCTGGGACCATATGGACAAGTATCTTTCCTCCACCCGTTACGCAGTGAGGGACCCAGAGACCGGGGAACCCTTGGAAGGTGACTACCAGACCATCATAGCCAAGAGGGTGATACCAAAGCTAAAAAGCTCTAAAAGCCCCATTTTCGATCCGGATCTCATAGAGGACCTGGCTTTGGCCCTACTCACTAGGCACCTTATTCCAGCTTCCCCGCTTCTTATGTCCTTTGGCAATCCCCATACCAGGAGGCCAGGATATTTTTCTTGCTACCCCTTGGGCTGGGTGGGCGATAGCTTAGGGGAGATAGAGGCCATTCGCCATAAGATGAGGACCATCTACATGGCAGGGGGAGGGGCAGGTATTGATATCTCTAAGCTTAGACCCAAGGGAAAGCCTGTGGACAATGGCCAGGGCATAGCCTCTGGTCCAGTGGGGTTTTTGCCTGACTTTGATGCTGTTACAGGTACCACCAACCAGGGGGGAAGACGCAGGGGCGCTCTTTTGGTGCAGATGGACTATGATCACCCGGATATCAAGGACTTTATCCAGGCCAAGAACTTCAATGCCAAGTTAAATCAATTTATCCAGAGCCTTCCTATAGAAGAGCGCCCTGTCCAAAGTCCGCACCTTTCCAATATGAATATCTCAGTCAATGCCTTCGGGGATTTCTGGGAAAGGGAGGACCTAATTGACCTCATAGCAAGAAATATGTGGACCACAGGAGACCCTGGGCTCCTTTTTGTGGACAATATGCTCCAATATTCGCCTTTAAGGGCCGAAGACGAGCCCAGATTTTCTAATCCTTGCGGGGAGTACTTGGCCTCCAGTGGTACAGCCTGTAACCTCATAACTGTAAATGCCGCGCGTCTAGCCAGGATTACCTACAATAGGCTCCTAGAAGAGGGCCTTTCACCCCAAGACGATAGGGCCAATTGGACCGACTGCTTCTGCCGTCAATTCTGGGGTATCCTGGGGCGCACTGCATCTCTGGCCAGCTATCTGGGAAGCCTTATCTTGGACTTTGACGAGGGCTATCCCCTCCCTGAGATAAGGGAGAAGACCCAGGCTAAAAAACCTGTGGGAGTGGGGATCTCAGGGTTCCATACGGCCTTACTTCTGGCCTTTTGGGGAGAAGCCTATTACGGGTCCACCCAGGCGGTGGACTTTGCCCGCACTACCCAGGCCTCACTTACCCTGGGGACCCTCACCATGTCCGCCCAATTGGCAAGGCAAACTGGGCACGTCTATGAGAACGCCCCTTACTGGACACAGCACCTCTCTGAGTTGTCCGAGACCTTTCAGAGCTCTGGCCTTAAGGAGACTGCGGGCCACATCATAGAGGATCTTAAAAACCTGGTGGACGAAAGGGGGGGTTTTTACAACTGCCTCACCACCAGTCAGGCACCCACTGGGAGCGTCTCGGTTTTCCTACGCAACATTGATACCGGTATAGAGCCTTTTTTTGCCTTGGCAGTGGAGAGGATGGTCAGAGACCCGGAAGAAGGCTGGATAAGCTTTACCTTAAAGCCGGCTGAATTGGCCGATATCCTAGACGATTACCCTGACTTTAGAGAAAGGGCCGAGGCCCAGACAGCTTTAAAGCTTCTGCCCGCGGAGCAGCTAAACATGTTGGCTGCCTTCCAGAGGCACAACCACACAGGGGTCTCCAAGACCGTTAATCTTCCCAGTAATGTAACAGTAGAAGAGATAAAAAAACTCATAATAGCCTCCAGGGATATGCGCTTAAAAGGCTTTACTGTGTACAGGGACACAAGCCTAAAAGGCGTCATAACAGTGGCCAAAGAAAAGGAAAATGAAGAATCTTCTGAAGGGATATCAGTAATAACTGAGCTAACAGAAGACATAGGAGACGATAGGCCAGGCCGCATCTATAAGGCCAGGAGCTCATCATTGAACGCCCATATTACCTTGTCCCACGACGTTAACAACAATATCCGAGAGGTCTTTGTCTCTGCTGGGGACGTGGGAGCAGACGTCAACGCCATCTTCACAGCCCTGGGTATGATCTTATCAGTATCTTTGAGGAAGGCACCTATCCTCTTTGATGACCTGGTAAAGGTGCTTTGCAAGGTAAAGATGGATCAGAGGGTCATAATCCGTACCCTTATGAGCGAGGACCCCATAGTGGGTAATAGCCTGCCTCAGGCTATAGGGCTTCTCATGCGCCAGAGAAAGGATTTTCTGGACAAGGGGGGTTTGGTGCCCGTACCCCACGAAAAAGGAGGCTGCGATCTGTGTCCCGAGTGCCACCAGTTGTCCTTAAGAAGAGAGGGATCTTGCAGAAAGTGTGATAACTGTGGCTACTCCAGCTGCTAAAGGAAAATTTTTTATTCCGTCTCACTTTAAAAGATAAGTTAAATTGGCCTTTAGCTAGCTAAAAAATCTTTCCTTTTTAGCTTGATAATCTCTATTAACTTTGATAATTTTTTTAAGTGAAAACTTATTGCTAAAAGCTTATAGTGCTAAACTTATTGCTAAGAGCTTATAACTTCATAGCCTTTATATTTTCCCATTAATTAAAAAATTTTTCCTTGCGGCTTAAAAAAAACCTAAAAATTTTTGTCCTTGCAGTTTGAAAACAAAAAAGCTATAAAAATTTTTTATTTGATAAAGATTTCTAGCATCTTAAGATAGTGGTAAAATATAAAAATAAATTTTTTAAGTAATTTCCATACAAAGAAAAGCTAAAAAGCAAATGGGGGCATGCCCCCCTTTGCTTTTAGAAATGAGATAACTGCTAGTATTTGAAGATAGCGTAGCTAACGCAAAGAAAACTGTATCGGTGCTGTGAGGGTCAGAGTACTATCCGGGATTTCCGGAGGAAACTCCGGAAAGGGATTCACCCTCCTTAAAAGGGCTAAGACCTCATCGTCTAAGATGGCATGGCCCGAGCTACTAACAAGTGAATAGTTTACCACCTGGCCACTGCGGTTTATCGTGAAACGTACTGTGGCCGTGCCCTCTTGCCTATCACTTCTGGCGCGGGGCGGGTATTTTTTGTAGCGCTCAAGCTTGCGCTGTACCTTGGCCTTGTAGGCGCCCAATGCATTGGCATTGCCTTTGCCGGTACCGCCACCTGAGCCCCCCTGTCCTGTGCCCGGACCTCCTCCCAGACCAGGTCCCGCTGCTGGGGGACCAGGATTAGGATTGGCTTGGGGCGCAGGCGTAGGCTTTGGCTTTGGTTTTTGTTTTGGTTTTTCTTCTGGCGGCAGAGGCGGAGGCGGCGGAGGTAAAGGCTCGGCCTCTTCTGCGGTACTCTCAATGATATCCGGAGGCTCTTCAAGTTCTGGTTCAGGCTCCGGTTCGAATTCTGGTTCAGGCTCGGGCTCCTCTGGTGGTGCTTCCATTTCACCGCCTGGTTCTCCGCCTAAGGGGTCATAAACATCAAAGTCCATGGTAGCCAGGGGTTGGAAGGAGTCAGCCTGCTTGGGAAAAAGTATCAGCCCTATGACCGCAGCATGAAGTACTACGGCTATTATCATAGCCTTGCGGAAAGCTGAGGTCTCTACTGAAGATTGTGCCTCAAAGTCTGCCAAAAGACTGTTCCTCCCATAAATGTTAAGTCCCCGGAGCTGCTGGAGCTGGGCTCCCGGTCCCACCGGAGGAGGCACTGGGAGCTGCCGGAGCAGCAGGAGCAGCAGGAGCTGCCGGAGCTGCCGGAGCAGCAGGGGCTGCTGGAGTAGCTGGGGCTGCTGGAGTAGCTGGAGTAGCCGGGGCACTTCCGCTTGTATCGGAAGCTGGTGCGGCATCACCGCCACCTGATGAGGGGCCGCCCTTCTGGACATTGGTGACTAGGGTCACCCGGGAAAAACCCGCTTGCCCCAGTTCGCTCATGAGTTCCATCATCCTTCCGTACTTGACCTCTCCGTCTCCCCTGACAAAGACTTCACCCGATTGAGAGGCTAGGGCAAGCTCTCTAAATATAGTTGCCCTATTTGCATCCAGGACCATGTCCTTGTCCACATAAACCTGGTTTTCTGCGTCCAGGCTGACTATGAGCGGTTTTTCTGGGCGCTCCATGGGAGTGCCATCGGTCTTGGGAAGGTTTATGCGTACGCCGCCCATCATAAGTGGTGCGGTGACCATGAAAATGATTAATAAAACAAGCATGACATCAATAAACGGAGTGACGTTTATTTCTGACATGGCTCCATCGCTGGTATCAGCACTCACTAGATCCTGATCATGCGAATCCATGGCTATTAACCTTGTTTTTCCACTTTGGCTATATAGGGTTGGGTCCTGGACTCTTTTTGCTGGAAATGCATCCTGGCCAAAGCATTACCAACTAGTCCTATAGCTGCTACGGCTTCCTTGGTGAGTTTCTTCAAGGTGGCGTTGACCTTGTTGAAAGCTACAACCGCCGGTATAGCAGCGCAAAGACCCATAGCAGTAGCAAAGAGGGCTTCTGCGATACCTGGGGCAACAACAGCCAAGGTAGTCTCGCCGGTGGCGGCGATGCCGATAAAGCTATGCATAATGCCCCAGACCGTGCCAAAAAGTCCAATAAAGGGGCAGGTGGACCCTACTGTAGCTAAAAGGGTAATCCTAGCCTCCAGCCTGTATATCCTGCTGGCTAGGGTACCCCGCATGGTGCGTTCCACCCTTTCTCTATAATCAGCTCTGGTCTCTCCCCCTGCGTGATCCCAGCTCTCCTTGATACCCGATTCTACTATCATGCTAGAAAACCCAGGGTAATCTTCGGGGTCTATACTATTGCCTATCTGATAGGCAGTCCTTTTGAACTGCCAGACAATGCGACTGGCCTTCCTAAGGAGCAACGCTTTTTCAATAATGACAACCCAGGTAGCAATGGAAGCTAAGAGCAGGAGGACCATAACTCCTTGGACTACAGGGTCAGCATGTAAGAACATCCCTTTGATTGAATATTGTTCCAATTTAGAATACCTTATTCAAATTAGTATCACAGCCAGGTAAAGATAAAAAAAAACCGAACCACAAATAACTTGCGATCCGGGATGCCCATAGTTCCTGGAAAATGTTGTTAAAGTTCTAGCGATTGGCCTTCTCACTTGTCCCCCAAGCGAATAAGTCCAGTGCCTAGGCAGGTCTTCTGACTCTTCCCAAATGCGCTCAGCCTTCCCAACCTGGCTGGAGTGGTTAGTGACTGAAAAAATTGAGCGAATTCGTTCGGTTTCTACCGAAAATGGAAATACAGCGATGGGCTCGTCCCTGACTTACACAGGATTCCCAATTAAGCCTTCAAGGCGCCTACGCCCCATTATTATAAACTGCCTATTTTTCTGCTGTCAAGCAGGATTTATTTGGTGGGGTAAAAATTTTCTGTTGATATTATCCATTATTATAGTTCTCTTGTCTCTTGTAAGTTTCCACAAAGGCTAAAATGCTTTCTAAAAATGAAAGGCCTCCCCGGAAATGCCCTAGTTGCTTACAGATGTTCCAAGGGCGCTCTTTTTACCATAAATATTATATTGTAGAGTTATGCAAATAATAGATGGGGCCCTTTGGCTAAAGGTGGCTAATTAAAAGTATAGTGTTTCATGAACATTCATACTATATGTAGAAAATATAGAAAAATTGGAAAAATTTTATTTCTGCTAAGTAGATTCATAGCCTTCCTCTAACTGGGTACCGGCTGAATTTTGCAGTTTTGCACCAAGAGGGATAGCCTTTGAGACAAAGGGCAGCATTTTTATGAAATTTTTAAAGGATATTTCTAGAGGGCAAATCTTTTGTAAGCTGCACTATCTATAGCCAAGTGTAAGGGGCTAGATATTTTTTTGAAAAGTTTTTGGGGTTTTGCGAATTTTCGTTTAGGGAAAAAAATATTTTTGAAGTACTGGAAAAAGTATAATTATATAGAAAAGTAAAACTTAAAAAAACATATAAGAGTTTTTCTTATATATGATTATTAGGTAATTATTTTTTTAGAAGGAAAAATATATAACTATATAGTATTTATGATAAAAATTTTTATTTTTACTTTTATTGGCTTCTCCCTTTAGTGGCAAAGGGCCCAACCCCAAGGGTTAGTGAA
Organism: Deltaproteobacteria bacterium; assembly: GCA_031279515.1. Lineage (GTDB taxonomy): Bacteria > Desulfobacterota > Desulfarculia > Adiutricales > Adiutricaceae > JAITII01. The sequence goes on along the minus strand of JAITII010000032.1, from coordinate 39,389 downwards.
AAAGAAGCTAATAAGTCCCATTACAAGGAGGCAAAGGGCAAGGGCCAGCAAGGTGCCTAGGGTCACTATATATTCGGCAGCCTGGACCTCGGCATGGGAGGCTTCTTTGCCTCCGGCACCTATGGTGGGCTTTTCCACCAAGATCCCCCTGTAATAGGAATTACCACCCAAGTGGACACCTAAGGCCCCGGCCATGGTGGCCTCGGTCTGGCCGGAATTGGGGCTGGTATGGAAACGGCTCTCTTTGCGCCAGAGCTTAGCTGCCTCTTTGGCATCAAAAGATCCAAGTTTTGCGGCAGCTATTAAGAGTAGGGCAGCTATGCGGGCTGGAAGATAGTTCAAGAGATCGTCCATTTTAGCTGAGAAGCGCCCAAGATAGAGATATTTTTCATTTTTATAGCCCACCATGCTGTCTAAGGTGTTGGTGGCCTTATAGATCCAGGCAAACAAGGGGCCAAAAAGCGCCAGGTAGAATAGAGGGGCAACCAGGCCATCGGAGAAGTTTTCAGCCAAGGTCTCTATCTCGGCGCGGCGGATAGCCGCCTCATCTAGGGAACTGGTGTCCCTTCCCACTATCCAGGAAAGGGCGTCTCTGGCGCTCAAAAGGTCGCCTTTGGCAAGAAAGGCTTCCACCCTCTGGGTGTGGCGGATAAGGTCCCGAAGACAGATGGAGGCGAAGACCAGGTAAAGGGCCAAAAGGGCCCAGAGGACAAAAAGATACTTGTGGGAAAAATACAGGGCCAGATAGACGAGACAAGCGCTTATGCCCACCACAAAAATATAGAGAAAGAACCCGGCTAAGATGAAGGCAAAAGGCGAGCTTGCCTTGAGGAAGGAAAGGGTGGCCCTTAAAACTTTTTCCCAGAGGGTGATAAGGCGGCCTATCCAACGAACAGGGTGAGGCCAGGATTGGGGATCGCCTATGATGCTGTCCAAGAGAAAGGCCAGAGTGGTGAGGAGGGGGGCCATAAGGGTTTAACCGGAAACTATATTATATAGGAGCTATTTTGGAGCTCAGGGAATATTGGGGGATAATAAAATAAGGTCCCCAAAATATGGAGATAAGGACTTTGGCGCAAATTTAACACATGGGCTTGGAAGATGGCAAGTTTTTAGCCAAGGCCTAGAAGCACCCATTCCCTTTAAAATTAAAGCTCTTTTGTCCTAAGTCAAGGGGACCCTTAGCGTCAAATGAAAAAGGCCCCTGGCAGCCGCTGAATATCAGCGGCTGCCAGGGGCCAATTGGTGTTGAAGGAAGGTTTTACTTTAGTACTGCGAGTGAAATTTATCCGTTTAGGAGTGAGAGAGCCATCTGCGGCAAGGAGTTGGCCTGAGATAGCATAGCGACTGCAGCTTGGGCAAGTACCTGATTGCGTACAAACTCAGTCATTTCCGTAGCTAGGTCTGCGTCCGATATGCGACTTTCGGAAGCCTGGAGGGCTTCCACCTGGATTTCCAGGTTGGTGATGGTGTTTTCCAAACGATTCTGGAGAGCACCAATATCTGCCCTGACCTTGTCCTTACGCTCCATGGCGTCATTTAAGGCGTCTAGGGCTTCCTGGGCCGAAGACTGGGTGCGGACTTCCGCCCCTACCCAGGGTCCATTGTCGGCATTCTGGATTTCCACGAAGCTGTAACGATCCAGGCCATTGATAATATTACCTGTGAGGCCCGGGGTATTTACTTCGTTTTTGCCGTCTGTGACAGCTGCAATCCAGAGATCCCTTTCTTTACCCACATCCCTACCGTTTAGGGTGAGGTTCCAGACCTCTTTACCCATTCCAGCCCTGGTTTGTACAGGCTTGAAGGTGGCCCAGTTCTGACCGCCCAGTGAGAGGTTGGTACCGTCCTGGTTCATCTTGCCGGATTCGGTGTTCTCAAACTCTATGCCTTTTATAGCATCCTGGGAAGGTATGTCACCATCGGCAACGTCGCAAGCCAGAATGCTGTTTAAGTCTCCGCCTTCTTTGGCGAAGACATAGACCATGTCGGCGGTATTGCCATTGCTGTCAAAGGGTTGGATCATGGCCCAGAACTGGCTGTTGGGATTGTGGTTGATAGCCGAGGCCAGGGCCCAGGCTCCAAAGTTGGAGACGCCTGAGGCATTGGTATAGGCCGTACCGGCGCTGGCTACCAAGGTTACAAACTTATACTTGTCAATGAAGCCAGTGGTCGTCACTGTCTGTTGACCAGATGCCTCCTTATAGGTGTCGGTTGTCGCGACGTTTTCCAATTGGGTCAATGTTGTAGGAGCATTGGGAGCGGTAGAGGCGCCCTTTAAGAGTTTTCCTCCGCCCGATAAGCCTACAGGATAACCGTAAGTGTTGTAAAACTCGTAGAGCAGTCTGTCAATGTCATCGTTTATGGCCGCAGCGAGGGTGTTCATATCAGTGGCAGTAGTCAAGGTGCCAGGTGGAATCGGTGGAGGCGGAGTTCCGTCAAAGACATCGACTACTATGCCGGATACATTGGCAGTGCCTTGGAGTAACCCTTGGAGGGCAGTATTGACAGTATTGGTAGTAGTTGTGGTACTACTCTTAAGGGGTTCAACTGTTGCGGCACTAGGCGCTGTGGGCTTGAGGTTGCCGCCCAGTTCTACCCGGCCTCCTCCGGTGCTTACTACAAGCTCGGACATATATGTCTTGGCTGCATTGGCCATCCAAGGGGTAAAGTCCTGGAAGGTCAATGATGTTGGAAGCGGGGTATAGGGAGAGCCAGCGAGGGCGTTTCCGTCTTGATCTACAACTGAATAGGTACCTGCAGTGTTTGTGACCGTAAAGACGATTTCTTTGGTAAGCCCCAGGGCCGAGGCGATGGAGGCGCTGTCAGTCCATACTCCGGCTGTAGTGTCAGCATAGTAGCCGGTGTGAATATTTAGGCTTTGCCCTGCACAGATATGATCCGTGGGGCCTATGCCAGTGGCATTAGTATTATTGGCGCTGGCGATAATATTGGCCAGTGTTAGGTCCGCTAAGGCATTGGCGTTTTCTCCAGGAGAAAATACCAGTTTTTCCAAATTAGTGGGATACTTGGCAGCCCAGGCGGCATTGACGTTGGCTTCCAATTGGGCAGATACAGCTGTTGCGTTCACGCCGGAAGCCGAAACATTGGCAATTGAAGGCCGTACATACCCTGTAGTGGCCGGCGAGAAAGTGAAAGTACCTGGCAGAGATGTTAAAAATGCTGAATCTAGGATATAGCTGCCGCTGGTCCAGAAGCTTTGGTTTTCCCAGCTGGCAAGTGTTTGCTTGGTCCAGGTGTAGTCATTATTAGAGATGGTATAGGTGACTTCCTGGAGCCCAAGGTCTGCCGCAAGAGTAGCATTCTGGGTCCAATTGCCTTTGCCATCGGCGTAGATACCAGTGTGCACTACCAAGGTTTGCTGTTCATTTATGGTAGCTGTGCCTCCAACGCCGTTTAAGACACCCACCCCGGCTTGCGTTATTAAGTCATCGGCAGTGAGCGGGGTGAAGCTAGCGTAGTCACCGGCTGAAATTGTGATGGCAGAAAGGTCGCCTAATTTCAGGGCAGTCCAGAGCTCAGCTAATTTAGTAACAAGGTTTTGCCTAGCTGAGGCGGAGCTCACTGTAGAAAATGCACTGCCAGAAACTATAGCAGAGGCCAAGAGAAGTTTATTGAGGTCAACTCCGGCGGTTAAGAGGGCGGCATACTGCGCGCTTGTAAGTCCATAACCAACTGAGGAGCTATACATAAAACCGCTGTCACTAAAGGCACCGGTGGCGACGCTCTTATCCAAGACTCCCGAGTAAAATGAGGAAGTCATGGTAGGGTTAGTCACATCGGCATTGGAACTGGGTAAGGGCGGAGCAGTGGCCTTAGTTCTTAAAATCCTACCAGAGCCAACATGATTAATGGGCGGTGAGGTGGAAACAGTCTGGGCACCAGTTAAAAGAGCCGTGAGTGCCGAGCCAACTTGGGTGACCAGATCCGCCACTGTGGTTGTATCTCTGGCAAGTGTGGTCAAAGATACTGGAATGGTCTGGGTTAAGGCTCCGTCCATGGTCACCAATAGGGGGCTTGAAGCAGTGGGGTTAACCTGAGCAAAGGTACGTACCGCATCCACTTGCGCAGCTGTTGGAGGAAATGGGTTAGTTGTAGTTGTTGCAAGTGAAACCTGGCCTTTGGCGCCTGTTCCTAAAGAGAAATTCCCCTGCAGATCTTGAAAGGTAGTTAGTAAACCAGCGATATCAGTCGTAGTAGCTACAGTCGGCTGGGTAAATGTTGTACCAGCATTGGTACTGAAGATATAATTTGGCGATGAGCCATCATTTGTAACCGTAACCCTCAAGTTAGTCCAACTAAGCTGAGTTGCCAGGGTCTGGGAACTGGTCCAATTGCCTGTCCCATCGGTCCAAAGGTTGCTATATGTGTAAGTAAGGGGAGTCCCATTGGCTACTTGATCCGTAGTATTATAGGTTGTTGTCGCCACTAACGCATTAGCATCTGCTGGTCCAAAAGCGCCTGCAGTTATCGTAGCTCCAGCTGTGAAGGATAGAGTATACAGGCCGGTGTACTTGGCCTTCCAAGCATCTTCCACTTGCTGTTGCAAGGCGGCCGAAGCGGTTGCCCTGTTGCTATCTATGGTCGAAAATGGTCCGCTAACTGTGGCAGCGGTAAAAGAGTTAGCAAGTCCAGTTAGACCTGCGGCAGTGAGTGCAGTCTGGGTGGTGAGGGAAACCACTTGATTGTTGTTGTTGACAAAAGTATCCGGGGAGGTATAGGAAGTCAGACTACCTTGATAGTACGGAGAATTTTGGTTGGTGAAGTGGAATACTATCTCTTCTAGCTGTAATGCGGAAGCCAGCGCCTTGTCATCCGTCCAGTTTCCATTTACATCAGCGTAGACCCCGGTGTGGACGGTCAAAGTCTGGTCATTATCAATAGTTGCCGTTACGCCTGTGCCTACTAAAGTAGTAGCGCCAGCGCTTGCGGTGATGGTGGTGGAGCTAATAGTAAAACCAGTTACTGCTGATGCTGAGATAGTAATTCCGGAAAGGCTCTCAAGGTTCAAGCTAGTCCATAGACTGGCAAGTTTAGTAAGGAGCTGACCCTTGGCTTGGGCTGAAGTTACAGTGGAGGACCCCGATGAGGAGACTATGGCAGAGGCAAGGTGCAGGGCACTTATATCAAGACCTGCGGCCTGAAGGGCGCTCATCTGAGCTAGGGTAAGGCCAAAACCGTAGCCCGTTGCGCTATTCACCTGAAAACCCTGGCCTTGATAGGAACCTGTGGCTAAATGTTGGTAGACTATGCCCGAAACCGCGGGGATTATCTTGGTCCCGCCGGCTACTGCGGCGCTTCCAAAGACATAGGCCTCATCGCCGATACACACAGCTGCGGTCCCCCCCTCTTTAATAGCTGTAGCTATTGCCGAGCCGTCAAGTTTAATTCCGACGCGGCTCTGGGTGCCCTTGTTAACCTTATTAATAAGGTCTTGGAGGCTTTCGGAGGAATTGACCTGATAGCGTCCAGCCAGGTATTTGCCTGTCAAGAGGTCAGGGTCATCATCTTCCATCCAATCCCAGTTATAGCCATATGCAAAAGTGTCGCCACTTTTAAAGCCTGCATTGCCATCCAAGGAGTCATAACCTGCGGTGCAGCAACCAGGGCCGGCTAGACCCGTGGAACCAGCTGCGCCCTGGCCCCAAATGTCATTCTTGGCGTCTCCGCCGATCCTCAGGCCGCTGTTGCTAGTGGCCCGAACGTCGCCGGTATTAATGAAGTAGTAGTCCTCATCGGCGTTATTGCCAACGCCGAAGTGGATCTTCATACCTTGGCCGCCGTGGAGGTTCGTGATGGAACCATCCAGGAGCTTTACTCCATTAAAATTGGTGGCAGTGGCAATACGATCGATTTCCTTGGCCATAGCCTGGTATTCAGAGTTGATTATTTCCCTCTGAAGGGTGGTGTAGGTTCCTGTGGCAGCCTGCTCAGCCAGCTCCTTCATGCGGGTTAATTTTTCGTCGATGACGGCCATGGCGCCGTCAGCCGTCTGGATCATACTGATGGCATCAGCAGCGTTCCTGATACCCTGTTGCATGGTACTAATGTCTGCCCGCATGAGTTCCCGTATCGCTAATCCAGCTGCATCATCAGCAGCTGAGTTGATGCGCAATCCCGAGGACAGCCTCTGCACGCTGGAATTCAGGCGGTCGTAAGTGTTGCTAAGGGTGCGAGCAGTGTTCATCGCCATCATGTTGTGATTAATTACGAGACTCATGTCTTTTCTCCTTCCTTCTTAAAACACCATTTTGTTCCGGCCGACGGCGCTAGTAGTAAACGTCCGGCCTTGCCGGTCGGATTTGTAGAAGTTGCAAGTTTTCCTGACTATTTGAGGGTCCTTGGAAAAAATTCCAACTTCTTTCAAAATTCTTATCGGAGTTCTTGGAAAACTCTTTAAGCTTTTTCGAAAAAAATTTATGCAATTTTGACTGACCCCTAGCTTAGCTGTATAAATGTCCAGTATTTCTAGGTGTTTCTGGAGGAAAGATCATTTTGCAGTCAAGATATTTGGATTTATCTTGAAGATAACTTGAGGATTACCCAATACTTTTATTTAGTTTTCTAATATTCTTAGAATTTTTTCTAGATCTTATGCTACGACTTGCTTCTAGGCTGCAAAGGGCCAAAGGGGCCTAAGTTTTAGGCAGAAATACTGGCCTAGAAAGCTTTAACAGAAAAAGAGGACTACTAGATAAACTCTCAGATTTGTAGCCCTTTTGCTCTCTAGCCCCTTGCCTTCCTCACAAAAATATTTATGACAGATGGCCCAAGAGGTATTTTTCCCTTGCAGCTGTGCCTTTTATTAGTTTGAAGGAATAAGACAGCTAGAAGATATTTTATATATTATTTTATAATATAAGATAATTAATCTATTTATTAATATTAATTTAGATAATTATTTTAAAAATATTTACCTTATCCTCTGCCTTTTTGCACCCTTGTCAGTAATCTTTTTGCTCCCCGGTTTAAAGGGGCTAAGTTCTAATCTTGTAAAATGACTTTGCAGGCTGTATAATGCATTTCGGTTCATAACTGGGGCCCCTTGGCTCCATGGGCAAGCTTCTGTCAACCCCGTCAGATTCGGAAGGAAGCAGCGGTCCGCAGGTCTGTTTGTGTCATGGAATTACCTGGGGGCTCCATTTATGGACTATTCTCTGACCCCTTGGGGAAAACCCGTCAAAAAATCCAAAAAAAATTAAAAATTTTTGTTAAACCCTTGCAATTTTAGGGGGATTGAGTTATATTGATCCCAGGACGAGTTAGAAGTTCTCTTAATTTGCTTTTCTTTCACCGGAATGGCCTTTGCCTTCCGGATTAAATAGTCCCACCACCATTAGGGGACAGGAAAACGTGAGGAAAGTGCCCTAAACTGGCATGGAGCTTCACACCTAGCACCAGTGACTCTGGGTAGGCGTTTCATAACTAATGGCATACAATCCAAGAACAGGAGGCCGGATCTTCGGATCCGGCCTTTCTTGTATCCACTGTTTACCCTTTGGAAAGTGCCATTGGCCTTAGGCCCATCTTCAGGAAATAAAGATTTGCTGTAAAAAAGCTATAAGTCCCTTTAAAGGACAGGAGGGCTCCAGAGCTTTTAGGCAATAAAAAAGCCCCCCAAGACTAAAGTCGTCTTGGGGGGCTTATTGTTTTTGCTTGGGGATTAGCTAGGGATTTAGCTGACACTTAGCATATGGCTAAGAGCTATTGGTTAGGGGCTAGCTAAGGGCCTTTTTAGGCCCAGGTCACAAGACCCAGCACAAAGGGGTTACCCAGCCTTTCCCGGCTGGGCATCACCCTTACGGTGTAGCCAAAGCGGCCGGTCTTCTCGCAGTCTATTTTGGCCTCAAAGATATGGACGCCGCTTCCTGCGTCTTTTACGGGCTTCATGATGAAGGTCTCCCTATCGGCAAACTCGCCCTGGTGGTCCATGGTGCCATAGTAGACCTCTACGGTGACATCCTCCGGAGTTAAGGTTCCCAAGCGGACACTGGAGTTTATGACCACTTGCTGGCCTACGATCTTCTCTTTGATGTTATCGCCCTTGAGCTCGATTACGGCTACGTCGTTCCAGCTGGTCCTAAGCTTCTGGCACCACTCGGCTTGCTTGGTGGCTGTCTGGAAGTTATTGGAGGAAAGAGAGTTCCAGCGGTCCGTGGACTGGAGGTAAAAGCGGTCGTAATACTCCTTTACCATGCGGTGGGAGCTAAAGCGGGGGATTAGATCCCTCATGCTGTTGCGCATCATTTCGCACCAGGCCACAGGTAAGCCGTCGGGCGTGCGGGAGTAGAAGGTAGGTGCCACCTGATGTTCCAAAAGGTTGTACAGGGCCTGGCTTTCGGTTAGATCCTGATACTCTTGATTGGGGTCCACCTCCCCATTACCAATAGCCCAGCCGTAGTCAGGGCCATAGCCCTCGTCCCACCAGCCGTCTAGGACAGAGAGGTTTAAGACTCCGTTGGCCAGGGCCTTCATGCCGCTGGTACCGCAGGCCTCCAAGGGCCTTCTGGGGTTATTGAGCCAAACGTCGCAGCCAGCGGATAAAAGAGAGGCCAGGTGGATATTGTAGTTCTCCAAGAAGAGGATCTTGTTGTGGAAACGGTCTTCCCTGCTGTAGTGGATTATCTGCTTGATGAAGGCCTTTCCCTCGTTGTCAGCCGGGTGGGCTTTTCCGGCTATGATGACCTGTACAGGCCTCACGGTGTTATTTAAGATCTTGGCCAGGCGATCCGGGTCGGAAAAGAGCAAGGTGGCCCTCTTGTAGGTGGCAAAGCGGCGGGCAAAGCCTATGGTGAGGGCGTCCGGGCTAAAGATCTCCATGGCAGACTGCTGCATGCCAGCTGGGGCGCCTTGGCGCCGCAGCTGCTTTAAAAGGGCCCTTCTAGCAAAGCCTATGAGCCTTTCCCGGCAGTGGCAATGGGCGCGCCAGAGCTCGGATAAGGGGATCTGGTTAATATGCTTCCAGATCAAAAAGGGATCCGGGTCCTCTTTCCACTCCACACCCATGTACCTGGTATACAACCTGGAGATCTCCCTGGAGGCCCAAGTGGAGACGTGGATCCCATTGGTGACATAGTCTATGGGCGTGTCCTCTGTGGGGGTCTTGGGCCAGATATTTTGCCACATATTGCGGCTTACCAGGCCATGGAGCCTGGATACCCCATTGGCATGGGCAGATAGGCGCAAGGAGAGGGGGGTGACCCCAAAGGGCTCACCCTCGTCCCGGGGATTTACCCGGCCATAGCCCAAGAGTACCGGCCAGCTAATGCCCAGCTCCTTGGCGTATTCTTCGAAGTAGCTACGGGCCAGGTCAGGGGCAAAGGTGTCGTTACCAGCAGGCACCGGGGTGTGGGTGGTAAAGACCGTGGAGGCCTGGACCAGCTCCTTGGCTGCGTCAAAAGAGAGGTTGTGGTCGTGGCGGAGGATATTGATGCGTTCCAAGGCGGAAAAGGCGCTGTGCCCTTCGTTCATGTGGATGACCGTGGGGGTAATGCCTAGGGCCTTTAAGGCCCTTAGGCCTCCAATGCCTAGGACTATCTCCTGGCGGATACGGTTTTCCTTGTCACCTCCATAGAGGGCCGCGGTGGTGCCCCTTAAATCGGGGGGGTTTTCGTCCAAGTCCGTGTCCATGACATAGAGGGGTATGCGCCCCACCTGGATACGCCAGACCGCTATGGCGCACTGGCGGTCCCTGAATCTTACGTAGACCTTGACCTGGTTGCCATTAGCGTCTAAGGCCTGGGTGACGGGCATGGCGTCGTAGTTATTGGGTACGTAGTTTTCCATCTGCCAGCCGTCATTATTGAGGTACTGCTGGAAATAGCCAGTCTGGTACAAAAGCCCTACGGCCACCAGGGGGATATTTAAATCCGAGGCGGATTTTAAGTGGTCACCGGCTAAGATTCCCAGGCCTCCGGAGTAGATAGGAAGGCAGGTGGTGAGGCCGAACTCGGCGGAAAAATAGGCCACTGTGGTATTTTTTTCATTCGAAGAGGGGACATTCATGTACATGTCAAATCGGTGGGCCACCTCTTCCAGCTGAGAGACAAAGCCCGTGTCCGTATCCAGCTCGTCCAAGCGCTTTTGCGAAACCCTGCTCATGAGCTGCACCGGGTTGTGGTTGGATTCAGACCAGAGTTTGGGGTCTATGCGCTGGAAGATGTCTCTTATCTCACTGTCCCAGCTGAAGATGACATTGTATGCCATGCGCTTTAGGGGTAAGAGGCGTTCGGGGAACTTTGGGACTACTTTGAATTCCTGTTTGGGTTTCATATTTTCTCCGCCGCAGATAATTTACAATGGCTAGGCCATTAGCTTATTAGTTATTTTGCCGATATATAGGCGCGCAAAAGGGAGGTCTTTCTGAAAAGCGAAAAGAAATAAAATTTTAGGGGGAAGGGGTAAAACTTAGAAAAAAACTAAGAAAAAGGGTAGCAATTTAAATTTGTAGAGTCAAGAAAACTGAATTTAAAAGGGATTGGAATATTTTTTAAGCGGGAAGTCTTTTTTCAAGAAGATAGAGGGTTTTAGGAGTAGAGTTTTTGATCCCAAGTACGAGGACTGATAAGTGGCAAGATTGCTGCTTCCACTTTATTTAGTGGCAGATAAACTAAAACAACAAAATAGAGATGGACTTTTGAAGATTTTTTTTGTTTCCGCTCCAAGATATCCCTTGTCAAGAAACAAGAGAGTAAAAAGCTTTTGGGCATTAATTGTGATAAGCCATTAGTTCCTATCGGGTAAGGATTTTCTAACAACAGCCCTATAGTCGAAATGGATGCGGAAGGTCATCTGGTTTAAAGACGCTAATTGCGGGGGGAAGGGCTCGTAAGGGGCTGCGCCCCTTAGGGCCTCCATGGCAGCGTGGTCTAAGACCGGGTTACCGGAGCTTTCCTCTACCATGATGAGGATAATCTGCCCTGTGGGGTCCAAGGTCATGGATGCCGTGAACCTAGCTGGACGAAAATTGTTTCTGGCCTCAGGGGGCAGGATCCAGTGTCTGGCTACTGCTGTTCTGATGGTGATGTCATAGGACTTGGCAGTAGGTGCCGTCTCTTCCACGTTGATGGTATTGTCCGGGCCCTGGTTTTGAGCTATAGGCTGGCTTGGTTCAGCTGGACTTAAGGCTGTAGAGCGGTTTAAGGGAAAAGATTTTACATCACTAGTATTATTATCTACCTCTGGAGGGAGGTAGGGTTCAGGCTCAGAGTCCCCCTCTTCCAGGGCCTCCCCTTGCGGTGCGCTCACTATGGGATCAGGTATTCCCTCCAATTCCAGGACTATCTCCAGGGGCTGGGGACTTAATAATTCAATATCTATTGTATTTACCCCTAGGGGATTTAAATCCAGTTTTTCCCAAAGGGTAAAAAAGCCTAAATGTACCCAGGCAGCTAGGGCTAGACACAAGATGAGCGTGCCGTTGGACAGGCGGTAAAACTTATCCCCAGTGGTAAGGGCCGCTCTTAAAGGCAAAGCTTATCTCCTAAAGATTTTAAAAGCGAGGTTTATTAGAGGAAAAAGGAAAAAAGCGTATAAAATATGCAACTAGCTAACTAAGAAACTAACAAGATAACATATTTTTGGATAAATTTAGCCTAAAGATGGCGACGTGGCGAAGTAAAAAGCTCAAAAAATTCCAGATGAAAAAAGATCTAGAGTATTTAGTAGTAAAAATGTGAGATCAGCGCTATATAGTATAAATTCATATCTCTAGTGATACAGGTCCTTGTGACCTTGTGATCATATTTGCCCGATAAAGCTTTTTGAGGGCGTAGTTACAAAAAGGCACTAGTTTTTACTACCGTCTCTTTCTAAATGTTAAGATGAGTTTTCTAAAACTGGAATATTTTAGACAAAAGAGCATCTGGCTTTCGTGCTTATGGCAGTTAAATTGCCTATTTGCCTCTGCCGCCGGAGGGCAAGGGTTTGGTTAAACACTAGTCTTTAGGGTCTTTTTCCCTTTGGGGGTTTACCCAGTACTCATCTTTTTTCAAAAACCACCATCCGTCGGGATCCCTTAAGACCAAGGCCTCACAAAGCCCTTTGGCTATGTCCGTTTTGAGGCGCATCTTGGCGTATTTTATCCATTCGTCTGCATTGTGAAAGCCGTGTGCGCTCATGCGGGCAAGCTCTGCCAGCATGTCCAGCTGGTCGGCATCGCGGGCCAACTGAGCTTCCATGGTCAAGGATTCATCCCACTCTTTTCTAATGGAGGCCAAAGAGTCTTCAAAGGGTAAGCCCAAGATGGCGTCACTATAGGCCTCGTTTTCAAAGGAGGTGACGTAACGCTTATTCATGTAGTTAAGGTCCCCGGTGCGGGCTTCAGCCAGGTCATGGAAAATTGAAAGCGTCAGTAATCTTTCCATATTTAGCTCTATACCCTGGGTGCGCGCCAGCGCACCCAGGGTATAGGAAATTACCGAGACCCCGAAGCTGTGCTGGGCTACATTTTCTTTGCCCTTTCCCAGGAACTGGTAACCTGTCCTGGGGGTCCTTTTGAGGCTCAAGGCCTCAAAGAGAAAATCGGAAAGTCTATTAAAATCCATGGCTAAGCCTTCTTGTAGCCCCTTAGGGCTAGCCTTAAGTACTGGCCGGTAAAGGAGTTTTTGTCGCAGGAGAGCTCTTCCGGGGTGCCTTGGGCAATGATTGTGCCTCCCCCGTCTCCACCTTCAGGACCCATGTCTATGATGTGGTCGGCACATTTAATAACGTCTAGGTTATGCTCTATGACTATTACCGTGTTCCCCTGGTCCACCAGGGCCTGGAGGACGTCCAAGAGCTTTCTTACGTCATCGAAGTGGAGACCAGTTGTGGGCTCGTCCAAAATATAGATTGTATTGCCTGTGGCCCTGCGGGAAAGCTCCTTTGAAAGTTTCACCCTTTGGGCCTCACCTCCGGAAAGGGTGGTGGCGCTCTGACCCAAGCGGATATAGCCTAAACCCACTTGTCTTAAAGTGCCAAGCTTTTCTTTGAGAACAGGGATATTCTTAAAAAAGGCCTCTGCCTCACTTACAGTTAAGTTTAAGACATCGCTTATAGAAAGGCCATTATACTTTATCTCCAGGGTATCCCTATTGTAACGTGAGCCGTTACAGACCTCGCATTTCACGTGGACATCCGGGAGGAAATGCATCTCTATATTGATGACCCCGTCGCCCTTGCAGGCTTCACAGCGGCCCCCCTTGACATTAAAGGAGAAGCGGCCAGGGGCGTAGCCCCTGGCCCTGGCCTCGGGGAGCCTTGAAAAGAGGTCTCTGATGGGCGTGAAGATCCCCGTGTAGGTGGCTGGATTGGAGCGGGGTGTGCGGCCTATGGGGCTCTGGTCAATGTCCACCACCTTGTCCACCTTGTCTAAGCCCGTAACTTTATCGTACTCTCCGGCCCTGTGTCTGCCGCGGAAGAGTTGCACCTGGAGGGCCTTGTAGAGTGTCTCTAGGACTAAGGTGGATTTGCCTGAGCCGGATACCCCGGTGACGCAGGTAAAGACGCCCAAGGGGAATTTTACTGTGATATCTTTAAGGTTATTGGCCCTGGCACCTGTTATGGTCAAGTGCCCATGCTTTAATGGCCTTCTTTTGGAGGGAATGGCCACTTCTTTTTTGCCAGAGAGATATTGGCCGGTCAGTGACTTGGAGTCACCTAGGATTTCCTTGGGAGTTCCTGAGAACACTAGGCTTCCCCCGTGTTCACCGGCACCTGGGCCCAAGTCTAAGACGTGATCCGCAGCCAAGATAGTTTCTGCGTCGTGCTCCACTACTATGACTGTATTTCCCAAATCCCGCATCTGGATAAGGGCGGAGAGGAGTCTGGCATTGTCTCTCTGGTGGAGACCTATGGAGGGCTCATCTAAGATATACATTACCCCCACTAGTCTTGAGCCTATCTGGGTAGCTAGTCTGATGCGCTGGCTCTCCCCTCCAGATAAGGTCCCTGAGGCCCTGGAGAGGTTTAGATACCCGAGTCCCACGTCATTTAAGAAGCCCAAACGGGCCTTTATCTCTTTTATTACCCTTTCGGCTATGGCTGCTTCCTTGGGGGGCAGCACAAGGTTTTCAAAAAACTTTAGGGTGCTGGAAACCGGCAGCCTGGAGAGCTCGTCAATATTTTTCCCCGCCACAGTGACAGCTAAGGCTTCAGGCCTTAGGCGGGCGCCTTGACACTCAGGGCAGGGCTGGAAGGACATGAAGCGGGCAAGGTCGTCTCTCTGGTATTGTTGTTCTGTCTCCTTATAGCGCCTGGCCAAGGTATTGGCAATGCCCTCGAAGTTGCGGGTGTAGTAATATTGGTCCCCGTCCCTTTCATAGGTGAAGCGGATCTCTTCTTTGCCACTGCCGTGGAAGATGATGTTTTGGATCCTTTTAGGGAGCTCCCTAAAGGGGACATTCATGTTAAAGCGGTAGTGTTTGGCTAAGGAGTCCAGCTGGGACTGGTAAAAAAGTCCCACACCGGTGGCTGCTATGGCGCCTTCCGCAAGGGAGAGCTCTGGATTGGGGACTATTAGTTCAGGGTCAAAAAAGATATTGGCGCCCAGGCCATCACAGGCCGGGCAGGCCCCCTGGGGGTTATTGAAAGAGAAGAGCTGGGGAGTCAGCTCTGGAAAGGAGAGCCCGCAGTGGTCACAGGCGAAATTTTCTGAAAAGAAGAGCTCGCTTGTTATCCCCCCCTTGGGATTTAACAGGGCCGCGGTCATGACCCCGCCCCCCTGCCGGAGGGACAGTTCCACGGATTCCGTGAGCCTCCTTGTCATATTGTCTTTCAATACCAGGCGATCCACCACCACTTCTATGTTGTGCTTCTTCTTTTTATCCAGGGAAATGTCCTCAGAGAGCTCCAGGATCTGGCCTCCCACCCGTACCCGGGCAAAGCCGTCCTTTCTGAGTCTATCGAAGATCTTCTGATGCTCCCCCTTGCGGTCTTCCACCACAGGGGCCAAAAGCAAAAGCCTAGTCCCCTCCGGTAAGGCCTCTATCTTATCCACTATAGTGATAGGGGACTGGGCCTTAATGGGCCTTCCGCATTTGTAGCAATGCGGCTGGCCGGCCCTGGAAAAAAGTAGTCTGTAATAGTCGTGGATCTCCGTTACAGTTCCCACAGTGGAACGGGGGTTTTTGCTGGTGGTCTTCTGCTCTATGGAGATAGCCGGAGACAATCCCTCTATCAAATCCACATCCGGCTTTTCCAGCTGGGAAAGAAACTGCCTGGCGTAGGCAGAAAGGGACTCCACAAAGCGCCTCTGGGCCTCGGCGCAGAGGGTATCAAAGGCCAGAGAGGACTTTCCGGACCCGGAAAGTCCGGTTATGACTGTGAAGCTATCCCTGGGTATATCCACGTCCAGGTTCTTTAGGTTATGCTCCCTCGCACCGCGAATTATGATTGTGTCCAGTGACAATAAGGTATCCATCCATTAAATAAGCCCGCCTCAAGGCGGGCTCTTTAGGCAAAGGCCCCTTTTTGGAAAAAAGGGGCCAAAAATCTAGCTAATTCCGGCTGAACCAGTAGAGAGCCAGCTCATAGGACTTGTCTCCGAAGCCAGCTATGCACCCAATAGCCGCCCCAGTTAGATAGGACCTGTGCCTATAGTGCTCCCTGGCAAGGGGATTTGAAAGGTGCACCTCTACAATAGGTACCCCTGCCGCCAAAACCGCATCCCTTAGGGCCACAGAGCTATGGGTAAAGCCCCCGGCGTTTAAGATGGCGCCGTCGTAGCTACCCTCTAGGAGCTGGATCTTGTCTATTAAGGCGCCCTCATGGTTGGATTGAAAAAAGTCCAAAGAAAGGTTCAAGTCCAAAGAGAGCCTCTTTAGGTCTTCATTTATCGCATCTAGGGTCTTGACCCCATAGATAGCTGGTTCGCGCCTACCTAAGAGGTTTAAGTTAGGGCCATTGATGACTAAGATCTTTTTCACTTTTAGCCTCTTTTCATTTGAAGGCAATAGGGCCCAAAGGGCGATTATAGCACAGCCCCGGCCCTTGGACGGGCTAAGAGCCGGGGGAAAACTAACTTCTCTTTGGCCAAACTGAGCTAGGGGCTCTAAGCTATAAAAAGGGGGGGCCCCGGGGCCCCCCCTTTTTGAAAGCGGCTAAGAAAGCTAAGTCTTATTTAACAAAGCCTATCTCATTTTTGACCTTTGTGGGAGGGATGCGACTTATCGCCTCCATTAAACATTCATTATCCAGGACTTCTTTGTTATATTTCACCGCCAGGCGGGCAGCCTCCCTAAAGGCGAAGCTGGTGTCGGAAATGGGCCTTAAGGTGAGAGCCTCGATGATGGGCTCCAGGTCCAAGTCTGCTGCCGTGGGCTTTTGGGAGATAAGGTTATGCACCAGGGCAGTAGTGTCCTCTCTATCCGGAAGATTTAGCTCTATCTTGTGGTCAAAGCGGCCCTGGCGCAGGATGGCGGGGTCAATAAGGTCCAGCATATTGGTCATGCCGATGATGAGGACCTTGTTTTCAATGGCCTCCGGGATGCGGCGCAGGAACTCGTCCACCTCTTCCACCAAGTGTTGGTGGAATTCAGCGGATTTGCGGGAGCCCAGGTAGGATTCCATCTCGTCTATGACTATGATGCTAGGGGCATCCCTCATGGCCCTGGTGAAGACATTGGAGATCTTCTTACTGGTGTCATGGATATAGGGGCTGGCAACGGAAGAGGAGTTGATATGCTGGCAGGGCCATTTGAGATACGCCACCAGCTTGTTTACGGCATAGGTCTTGCCGCAACCAGAGGGGCCATGGATTATAGTGGCGCCTGGGAAGTCTATTCCTAACCTTTTGTATTTTTCGGTGTTTTTGACTATGTCCACCACCTGCTCATTGAAGAACTTTTCCAGTTCCCTGCGGCCTGGCAAGACAAAGGGATTAGCGTATTGGGAGACCTTTAAGTTTTCTTTGGACTCTGCCTTTTTGTCACTTTTGGTCTTGTGGCGTTTAAAGTCCAGGCTATCTCGCACTTGAGAGTGGATAAAATCGGTGGAACTGCGGTTGCGCTCGTAGGGGTGATCCGGGGCTGTGAGCCCCGCTGTGCGCAGGACATGGGCCAGTTTATCGGGATTTAAGAAATTCACCTCACGGCTTAGAACGTAAAAGTGAGCTGTTGAGATGGAAAGGCCATGAGTCAGCCAGGTGCCCAGGACCAGGTCGTCACCTCGCTGTTCCTTGGGGGTTCCAGGCAGAGACAGAATGGTATTGTATTTGGAGCAATAGATAGCAGAGTAAAAGCTGTTTTTTGGGTCTTTTTTCCTCGTTTCCTTGAAACCCGTGGCCAGGTTCAGGGCCCATTGTTGCTTGTGGGGTACGTCCCCGCCTAGGATAGGGGAAAGCACTTCTCCAGGAGGGGAAACTATATACTTTAAGTGGCTTCCAATGAGTTGGCAATCAGCCACATGTTTATTTTCTAGGAATTTACTACGAACCCAGTAGTCCATGAGCATGGGGTGGGCTACTAGGATGCGGTTACCACGGTTATCCAAGCTTATCTGCCAATTGAGCCGAGCGAATAGTAGTTTGACTATCGTTGCAGCTCCGGGGATTTGCAGTGAGGTCCATAACCAGGGCTGTTTATTCATAAATGACCTGCCTTTAAATGCCTTAAAAGTCGAAAAAGCCTTGACCTCCCCAAAAAAACCTTGGGTCTGCCAAAGCATTGAAAACATAAGGGCCCCTTTGAAGGAAGGGGGTAGGGGTAGTTTTAAATAATATTATAGGTCTAATAAGTAGGGAAAGCCCGACGGTCCTCCGTTCCGCCCGGCACAGGGAAGTGGGGGAAAACCCAAATTGAGTGAAGCGTTGTATCACATATTGCACTATAACACCTCCCCTGGTCTAGGGTCAAGACAGGGCTAAAGTGGGCTTAGTACTTTAATTTTAGGCTTTCAAAAGTAGCTTATGGGCACAGCATATAGCTTTTTGAACTTAGCTAATTCTGGAATTTCTTTTGGCGTCTTGGCCCAGTCCTTCCCTATCCTTTTTAAGCTTCTATTAAAGGTGAGGCTAGAGGCTACTCTTGTCCAGCACAAAGAAATTACCTAAAAGGGCTTTTAAGGCAAGAGAGAAATATTGGAAAGATTTTGTGCTTATAAAAACATATTCTAGTTAAATAGATATGATAAAATCTTTTAATAATCTTTAAAGCATTAAATAAGTTAAATTATATTACAAAAATGATATAATATATTAATATATGCTTTAAGAGTATTTTATTAGTTTTTTATATCTTTTTAGCTTTTTGTGCAATTAGAGACACGTGTTTTTTGTCTCTTTTTATCGGCAATAAGAGAGGCACTTGTTAGTCTTCCCTATAGATCTGGGGATGGAGGGCTATATTGGCCTGGCGTTCCAGGTAGAGGTCAGCTAGGACAATAAGGCACATGGCCTCGGCAACTGGGGCTAGCCTTGGAGCCACAGTTGGATCGTGCCTACCATGGGTCACAATCTTACTTGGTACCCCTTGGAGGTCAACTGTGTCCTGCCTAAGGGAGATGGACGGGGTGGGACGCACAAAGAGGCGGGCCACTATGGGTTTTCCAGTGGAGATCCCACCTAGGATGCCCCCGTGGAGGTCCCCCATAGGCCCAGAAGGGCCTATGGGGTCATTGGCCTGGGAGCCAGGTAAAGTGGCAAGGCTTGTTCCAGCTCCAAATTCCACTGCCCTTACAGCACCTATGGAAAAAAAGGCAGCGCCTAAAAGGGCCTCCATTTTGGCGAAAACTGGTTCCCCCCAGCCAGCTGGGACATTTAGGCCCTGTACTTCCACCACTCCGCCTAGGCTATCTCCCTTTTCTTGGGCAGCTTTTACCAAATTATGCGCCTTTGGGGCCAAATCCGGGTCTAGAAAGCGCAAGGGGTCTTTTTCGGCAAACTCAAAGGAGCTCTTTTGAGCTACTATCTTGTCTATGGCCCTCACCGCAGAGAGCACCTGTATCCTGGTGGTGGAAGCTAATAAGAGCCTGGCTACGGCCCCTGCCGCCACCCTGGCCAGGGTCTCCCTGCCACTTGCGCGGCCGCCCCCTGGCTGGGGGTTTAGACCGTACTTCCTGTGATAGGTAAAGTCCGCATGCCCTGGTCTAAAGAGCCTTTCATTTTCCTTGTAATCAGCCACTTTGGCGTCGGTATTTTCCACCACTATGGCAATGGGGGCCCCATTGGTAAAGCCGTCTTTTGTAACCCCTGAAAGGAGCTTAGCCTTATCCGGCTCTTGCCTGGAAGTGGCATAGGGTGAGGTCCCAGGCCTGCGGCGGTCCAAGTCCCTTTGGATAGTGCTTTCCACCAGCGCCAAACCCGCTGGCATACCGTCTACCACCACCCCCAGGGCCTTTCCATGGGATTCCCCAAAGGTAGTGATACGAAAATTTTTGCCAAATTGGCTTCCCAACATAATTTACCCTTTTTAGAGCTTTTTTAGGTGTTACTCACAGCTAAGGGGCTTAAGCTTGTGGGTTTTGGCCAGTTCATTTAATTTCTGGGCCGCCTCATAGACCTTTTGGGGATCTATGGAAAGGAGTCTCGGTTCTTCGGGGGAGGCTAGGAGCACGAATTTTAGGGTACCATCCCTAATCTTTTTGTCACTTTCAAGGTGCTCCTTTAGATAATCCAAGGGAGGGACCGGGGGAAAGCCGCCCCCAGCCAGCCTGAGACACAGAGACTGGCCCTGGCGGGCAAAATCGCCTTCAAGCTGTAAAAGTTCGGCTGACAATTCCAGGGCTACAGCCATCCCGTAAGCCACGGCTCTGCCGTGGCTTACGGGAATGGGGCTATCCAGATAATAGGACTCCAGGACATGGCCAAAGGTGTGGCCTAGGTTTAAGATGTCGCGGATGCCCTTTTCCTCTTTAAGGTCCAGGGATACTAGATCCATCTTGAGGACTGCTGCCCTCCAGGCCACTTCCAAAAGGAGGGGCAGATCCCTGGCTAAAGTCTTATCAGCTGGGCCTACGGGTATTAAAGACTCTATCTCTCGGACAATTAAGGAGGCAAGGCCCTGGTCTCTTAAAAGGCCTATCTTATAGGCCTCGGAGAGGCCCTCTTCTAAAAGGCCCTGGGGTAAATTACCCAAGGTCTCGGCATCCAGCCAGACTTCCTGGGGTAGATAGAAGAGCCCTATCTGGTTTTTATCCGCCTGGAAGTTAATAGCGGTCTTCCCGCCAATGGCGGCATCCACAGCAGCCAATAAGGTGGAAGGGAGGATAAGAAATTTGATGCCCCTTTTATAGAGGCCTGCTGCCAGGCCCCCCAGGTCAGATAGACTGCCCCCTCCGCGGACTACCAGGTAATCTGAGCGGCTCAGCTTTAAAGTAGCTAATTTTGCTAAAAGGGATTCCAGCTCGGAAAAGGTCTTGGCCTTTTCCCCCCTGGCCCTAGTCTTATAGATATAGTTAGCGCCTAATATGGACTCCCATAAAGGCTCTTCCCTATAGAGGGCATGGTCCAAAAGAAGTAGCGCCTTTCTTGTGCCCACAAGTTCCCCTAAGGCGTCATAGAGCTTATTGCTATTGGCAAAGACCTTAAGCTGGCTCTGATAGTCTACCTTGGAGCTTAATTTCCATTTCTCTTTTTTTAATAAGAGCTCCTTTATTGAAAGTGCCACTTCCAAGGGACTTTGATTTTGGGCATCCACCGGGATCCCTGTTTCTTGATAATAGGGGATCCTTTTTTTATAAAGGGCGCTAAATTTTGCGTAGTCTTCCGCCAGAGGCCGCAATTGGGCACTGGGGACTGTATTATTGGCCCTTTCCCAAAGGACCAGAGGGTCAGATACCATTAAGTAATAGGTATGGGCTTTATTTTTTAGGACAAGACGGGCCTGGCTACTAGTAATTGCCCCGCCCCCCAAGGCTATCACCTGGGGCCTTCTGCGGGAATTAATCTTAGCTAGGATGAGCTCCAGTTCCGCCTTGCGGAAGGCCTTTTCCCCTAAGCTGGGGTCATTGAAGACCTCCGGGATACGCCTTTGAAACCTCTCTTCCAAGGCCCTATCTAGGTCCACAAAGTCCCTTCCCAAGAGTTTTGCTAAGATCTTTCCGGTTTCGGTCTTGCCGGCTGCCATAAAGCCCGTGAGAAAGACATGCCACTCGGGATGGGAATCTATTTTACAAGCTTGGGGAAGCTTTATGCCCTTTAAAGGGTCTATTGGCAGGACCTTTGCCCCGCTGCCTGCGGCAGCGGGGCTAGGGTTATTGGCATTGCCTTTAGGCATCTTTGTCTTCTTGGGGCCTAAGAGGGGAAAACGCATCTTTGAAGGGTCTCGTGGAAGGGAGCTTTTTGACATTTAAGATAAAGGGGTCCAAGGGGATATCGAAACGGCCAAGCCACTGGGCAAAAGATTCATGGGCCTGTTGGGCCAGCATGGGAAGGCCGTTAAAGAAGTGGGCGTCATAGTCTTTGGCCAGTTGCTTAAAATAGTTATGGGGTCTTCCATAATTGATGTCTATGACGCGGGCCCTATGGCCCTTGGGGGCCCTTAAGATGAGATCTGTTGGAGGGGGGTCTAAGCTTTCAAGTGAGGAGGCACTGGTGGTATTGATGATAACTTCAAAGGGCTGGGATATTTCCTGCCAGGGTACAGTTTGAAGGGAAAATTCAAGAGCTAGTTTTTCCGCCTTTTTGGGGTCCCTGGCACTTATTACAGTTGTAAGCTTGCGGTACTTTAAAGCTACTATTACCGCCCTGGCAGCCCCTCCGGCGCCCAATACCAGGGCCCTTCCAGGGCCCAGGTTTTCCAAATAGGCCTTTTGAAAACCAGGCACATCTGTATTGGAGCCGGAAAAGCCTACGGAAATGCGGGTCAGGGTATTTACTGCCCCTATTTTTTTAGCCTCGTCGGTTAAATGGGCCAGGTGGGTAATTACCTCTTCTTTTAAAGGGGCTGTCACATTGAGGCCCCTAAAGCCCAGTTTATGTAAAGATTCTAGGATCTCCCCCAAATCCTTGCTGTCGGCATGGAGGGGTATGTACCAGCCTCTTTGCTTAATATGCTCTAGGGCTGCCTCGTGCATAGCCGGAGAGGGACTATTAAATACCCTCTCATCGCCTAAGAGGCCTAAGAGGATGGGACGCGCATAGGATGGGGATTTCTGCTCTAAAGCCGCCATGCGTTTAGTCCACCCAAAGCCCTGAGAGCTGGGCCTTGAAGTCGGGGTAGGAGATACCTATGGACTCTTCTCCCAAGATGGGGATCTTTGCCTTGGCAGCCAAGAGGGCAATAGCAAGGGTCATGGCCAGGCGGTGGTCACTGCCAGAATCCAGTTCTTTGGGTATCATAAAGGAAGTGGGGCCTTCTATATAGAGGTCATCACCTTCCACCTTCACCCTGGCGCCCAAGGCCCCCAATTGGTGGCGGATACTCATGAGGCGATCGGTCTCTTTGATGCGCAGCTCGTCCACCTGTCTAAAGATAGTTAGCCCTTGGGCCTGGGTGGCTGCAAAGGCTAAGATAGGGATCTCGTCTATGAGGGAGGGCACCTCTTCGGCAGGGATTTCAGTGGCAGTAAGGGGTCCATTGTAAGCTACAGTAACATCCCCCATGGGCTCAGGGGTATCGGAGGTCATGGTGAGGCTCACCTGTGCCCCCATGCGGTGGAGTACCCTTAAAAAGCCTGTCCTTGCCGGAGATTGGAGCAGATCCTTGGCAGTTACCTTACTGCCAGGTATGAGTGCCGCACCTGTGAGAAAAAAGGCCGCAGAAGAGGGGTCCCCTGGAGTTAAAAAGTTTTCCGTGAGGGTCAAGGGTTCTGGCCAGACAGTTAAGGTCAAGCCCTCTTTAGTGACCTTGCCTCCAAAGTAATTTATGAGAAGCTCAGTATGGTTACGGGTATTGGCTATTTCAGTTACCCTAGTGGGACCCCCATTGGCCAGAAGTCCTGCCAAAAGTATCGCCCCCTTTACCTGGGCTGAGGCATCCTTCAATTGATAGTCAATGGGGTTTAAGTTCCCGCCTGTGATGATGACGGGCGGCCTACCCAATTGGGTGGCAATCTTGGCCCCCATTTGGCGCAAGGGATCGGCTACCCTCTCCATGGGTCTGCGACTCAACTGTTCATCTCCAATAAGCTTATAAGTCCCCGGGGTTCCAGCTAAGATCCCTGCCAAAAGGCGCATGGTGGTCCCTGAATTGGCGCAGTCCAGTTCCAGGTCCTCCTTTTGGGGATTTAGAGCTCTTTCCAGGCCGAATAGCCTGATACCGCCCCGTTCATCTATGGCTTTTCCGCCTAAATGGCGGAAAAGCCTAAGACTTGTTGCCACGTCCTGGCCAGAGGAAAGGCCCTCTACCAACATCTCTCCTTTAGCCAAAAGAGACATGAGGATGAGGCGGTGACTTATAGATTTGTCCCCTGGCGGGGTAAAGAGTCCTTGTAAGGGCATGCTTTCACCGTTTCTGGAGGGCTTAAATTAATGGAAGGGGCTAATTATTATTTAGGTATCTTCTTTTAAAAGCGTAATTATCTTGTTAAATAAATAGTTATGCTCCAGGGGTTTTTTTCTTGCTGCCAGACCATTATGCCCCAAGAAAAGGCAGCTTGCAAGATTTGGACTCTTTCTAGCCCCTTAACTTGGGGGGGCAAAAATGCCCTCCAGCTAGCCCTAAGGGCGCTTAAAGAGTCGGCTTATAGCATGGGATTTATAACTTAGCCTCAGGCGCTAGCTTGGAGCTTATAACTAAGTCTAAGCGCTAGCTTGGGACTTATTACTTATAGATATGGCAGCTATTGGGGAAGGCTCTAGGCTTGTAAAGCAGAGTTAAATAAGTGCTAGGGTTTACCATAAATATAGATGTGATTTTGATGCCGCCGCTATACCTTGTATCAAATTTTTTAGCCCAGAAAACTTGATTTTGCCCCTTTTCTTCTCTTGGAAGGGCGGCACTTAGGAGGGCCTTATCCCAAAGCATCTAAGAGTGCAAGTCTTAGAGACATAGACATATATGACTCTTTATAGTATATTTACAAGGCAAGGGCATATTCCTAGCCCTTTTTTGCCTGTATCCCCTAAAATGAGTTATTTTAGCCTGCCTCCCCTAAAAAGGGGCTGTAGGCTCAAGGTATCTAAGATTGGCATGTAAAAATCCACTCTCAAGCCGAAGCCCTATATCATCGGTATATAGTGTTTTTTTGATGGCTCTTCATTTATATGGTAGATTAAATTTAACAGAAGCCTAAAGAGGAATTTTACATCTGGGTTAAATAAAAAGATTTCACAGAATCTGGATAGGACCCCTAGGGATGCTTCTAGATGGGTACAAAGTTTCCAAGGCGCGCCGCAGCGCGCCTTGGGGACAAGGGTGAAATTGAATCTTCAAAAGGTGACTTATATGTCAGTAGGTTCGGGTCAAAGCGTGTTGATAGTGGATGACTCCCCGGTGATGCGCCAGATGCTCTATAAGCTCTTCCAGAACCAGGGCTTTAATGTGGTGGGACAGGCTTGTGACGGAGAAGAGGCTTTAACCCTCTTTGAAGAGCTAAAGCCTGAACTCACTACCCTGGACATAGTCATGCCCAAACTCAGAGGAACCGAAGTCCTAGAAAAGCTCATGGAAAAGTACCCTGATTCCAAGATCATCATGGCGTCTTCTGTGTCTGACGCCAGGACAGTCATGCATTGCCTGAAGATCGGAGCCAAACAATACATAATAAAGCCTTATGACGAGGAAAAAGTGATGTCTGCGGTACGCAAGGCCCTGGATATAGCTTAATTCCCATGAGTAACCCACAATTATCTAGCAAAAACCAAATTGGTATTTAGCTTTTGTGTTTCTAAAGTAATTTATGCCTCATCTACTATTTTATTCTGGCAGCCGCGGGTCTTGGGGAAATCAGTATGGGCCCAGCCGGAGGATTCAATGAGCGTTACAGACGAAAACCTGGCCGAACTATTTGAGCAGTATAAAGATGAAGTGCGAGAGACCATAGAGACTCTCGACAACGAGCTTGTAGTGTTGGAGCAGGATCCCTCGTCTTCAGAGACCATATTTTCCCTCTTTAGGCACATGCACTCCTTAAAAGGGTCTTCCAAGATGTTCAATGTGGACAATATTGCCACCATTGCCCACCGCTTGGAAGACCTCATGTCCATGATAGACAAGAACAATTCCATCTTGAATAAGTATCCCAAGATTGTGGATCTGCTCTTTAAGGGCAATGATATCTTCAGGGATATCATTGCCAGGTTGGAAGATGACATCGGCTATACCAGCATGACAGGGGACCACCTGAACTTTATAGCCGAGATCCAGGCCCAGATAGACAAGATTAATAGGCGAGACAGCCAGCTTGTGGATTCCGCCAGAAAGCTCTTAGACGATCTGGAAAATCTGCTCCCTGCCATGGAGGAGATGGATATAGAGGCCTTGAAGAAGGATATCACCGAGGTCACCACAGGATTGGCCTTGGCCACCTTGGAGGAGGACGGGGCCAACCAGATCCGTTTCAATTTCAATGGGGCGGATCTAACAGATAGTGTCCACACCATGGAAGACCTTTTGGCCAAGTTTAAAGACGGCAAGGCCACTGAGGAAGATGCCAAGAACTTTGTGGATGCGGCCAATACCCTCTACGGCCTCTTGGCAGAGGTGGCCACAGAAGACGCCATGAGTCTCATCGCCGAGCTGGGAGACGGACTTACCCTCTTTTCCGAGCGCAATTTAGAGATGGACCAGATGATGGTGGAGTTCTTTGGGTCAATGCTCTCAGAGCTCAAGGAAAAGTTCCAGGTGGAAGTTGAGGTGCCCATTACCAAGGTTTCCCAGACCACCAAGAGTTCAGCTGTTGCTAAAGAGCCCCAGGTCAAGACCATCAGGGTGGACGAGGCTAAGATTGACCTTTTCTTAGAGTCTGTGGGAAGGCTTATTACCAAAAGCGAGATACTAAATCACCTGCAGTTCTCTTTTCGCAAGGCCGGGGTAGATATAGGACTTTTAAGAGACTTTTCCACAGTCTCTAGGACCATCTCCAATGACATAGTTAACCTCCAGCGCTCCATCATGGAGGTGCGCCAGGTGGAGATGAACAATATCTTAAAGAAATTCCCCCGTCTGGTAAGGGACATCTCCCACAAAATAGGCAAAGAGGCAGAGATGAATATAGTGGGAGAGAGGGTGCCCATTGATAAGAGCCTCTTAGATGACGTGGAGCAAGCCATGGTCCACATCGTCAGGAACGCTGTGGACCATGGTCTAGAGACCCCTGACGAAAGGGTGGCAGCTGGTAAACCCAAGAGAGGTAATGTCAATATTACAGTCACCCAGGAGGAGGCGGCCATCTTCATAGAGGTGGCCGATGATGGCAGGGGTCTGGATTTGGAGAAGATTAAGGCCAAGGCAGTGGAGCGGGGTGCCATTACCCCTGAGCAGCAGCTCACCATGCCCGACAAGGAGGCGGAGATGTTGGTCTTTTCCTCTGGGCTCTCCACCAAGGATCAGGCAACAGATCTCTCGGGAAGGGGGGTGGGCATGGACGTGGTCATGACCAACCTCAAGAAGTGGAATGGAGAGGTGATCATTAATAATAAGCCTGGACAGGGCTTATCTGTAGGTTTAAGGCTCCCTGTCACCAATACCCTTTTAACCAAGGAAGCCATTATGCTCCGGGTGGGGAAATCCACTTTTTGCCTACCTTTAGAGTTTGTAAACGAGATAGTGACTGTACCAAAGGAAGATGTACACCACCATAAGGAGGGGGCTGTCTTTAGGCATAGGGACATGGTGATCTCTGTTATCAATCTCAAGGCCCTTTTGGGACTACCAGACGTAGATGAGCCTACAAGTGATGATGGAGAGCCCAGGATTAAAGATGACGGGGCCTTAGATACCCATGGCTCCTTGGTCTTTATCATCTTGAGAGGTAAGACCGACACCCGCCAATCCATCCTAGCAGACGAGATCTTAGGTCAGCAGAAGATAGTCATTAAAGAGTTCGAGTTAGAGACCTTCCGCAAGCTCCCATACTTTAATGGCCTCACCCTTTTAGGAGACGGCAGGGTAGTCCTTATCTTGGATTCAGATAAGCTTTTGGAGTCCTAAAAAGCCGCCCTAGGCTCCTATAATTCGTTATCCCCTTTGTCTAAGGCATATTAATAAGCTAGGCCAAGGGCTAAAGATCTTTAAAACAATCCTTTAAAAAAGTATTTCCTTTATTGGGAGAAATTATGTCCCAGCTAAGGGCATAAGTATGCCTTTAGGCCTTAGGACATGAGTTCCTTGCCTCTGACCCCATACTTTAGAGGCAACTAGCCCTTGTATCCTGAGAATAGTTTAGCTGCGCTAATAGCCACCGCCCATCACCTGCGGCTTATCCAGCACAGCTTTTTTGAAAATCTAGCTCGCCGGGGGACTAAAAGCCTCACTGGCACTAAGGAAACAGTTTTTCGTTTAATGGCCGCATTAGGCCAATCCAGTTGACAGCTAAATTAAAATTTCTTACTATATTTGACAAACAAGGTCGAAACTAATGCATATGCTACAAAAATTTTTGAGTTTCGACATCTCTTGTAAATGCACCTAAAATTTATATTCATGTAAGGTAAAGGATAACCCCTATATGTTATTATTACACAAGAGCGAGCTCAAAAAAAGTTTTGCTAAATATGCTATTACGATTGCGCTTTTAGCTGCGGTTATTATTCTATTTAACACAATTAATGCAAATATAGTATGCGCCCAAGACCAACCAAATCTCGACTCTCTTTTACAAAAAGCAAATCAGGGAGATCCTGAATCTCAATTCCAAGTTGGTAAGCTTTACGAAACCGGTGATGGTGTTAGGCAAAATTATTCTACGGCAGCAAAGTGGTATCAAAAAGCTGCTGATCAAGGATATGCTATGGCCCAAGTACATCTAGGTTATTTGTATCAGCAAGGAAATGGCGTTAGGCAAAGTTATTCTACAGCCTTAGAGTACTATCAAAAAGCCGCGGTTCAAGGGTCTGCTGAAGCTGAATTTAGAATTGGTTCGTTGTATGCCAACGGTTACGGAGTAGCTCAAAATTATTCTACAGCTCTTGAATGGTATCAAAAAGCAGCTGCAAAAGGCTATGCATCGGCTGAAAATAATATAGGTGCTCTCTATGAGCATGGCAGAGGCGTAGCTCAAAGTTATGCCACAGCATTCGAGTGGTATCAAAGAGCTGCCGATAGAGGAGAGCCTATTGCTCAAATCAATCTCGCTTTTTTATATGAAAATGGCAGAGGCGTAGCTCAAAATTTTGCTAAAGCCTTAGAGTATTTTCAAAAGGCTGCGGCTCAAGGGAATGCTGAAGCTCAACTTCAGATTGGTATTTTGTATGAAAACGGGTATGGTGTAACGCAAAATTATTCTACAGCTCTTGAATGGTATCAAAAAGCAGCTGCGCAAGGCCATGCTGAGGCTGAAAATAATATAGGTGCTCTCTATGAGCATGGCAGAGGCGTAGCTCAAAGTTATGCCAAAGCAAGAGAGTGGTATCAAAAAGCTGCCGATAAAGGAGAGCCTTGGGGTCAAACCAATCTTGGTACTTTATATGAAAATGGCACTGGCGTAAGGCAAAGTTATTCTAAAGCTTTAGAGTATTATCAAAAAGCTGCGGCTCAAGGGTTTGCTAGAGCTGAATTCAAAATTGGTTGGTTGTATGAAAATGGGTTTGGAGTAAAGCAAAATTATTCTACAGCTCTTGAATGGTACCAAAAAGCAGCCAATAAAGGAGACCCTTTTGCTCAAAATAATCTTGGTTGGTTATTAGAAAATGGGTATGGAGTAACGCAAAATGTTTCTGAAGCTATTGAATGGTATAAAAAATCAGCAGCCCAAGGTAATCCTACGGCCCTTGCAAATCTTCGGCGCTTAGGTGTCAGCATGTAATAGCTTAATTTGACCCCTAGTCAAGTATTCCCAATAGCGGTATTCAATTATGCAAAATTCGTAAAATTCGCTCTGCAAGGGCGGCCAAGTTTTTAGGCCGTTTTGTGGCCATACTTAATCAAAGTTCTCTTTGGCGCCTTACGCGAGATTAATTTGCGTTTTAAAAGTGTTGCCGCCTCTCTGCACAGCGTTGATTGATTGCCGCAAATGTTTAAGTGGTACCGCATTTAACGAACAAGGTTGAAACTAATGCAAATGCAACATAAAATTAGAGTTTCGGCATCTCTTGTAAATGCACCTAAAATTTATATTCATGTAAGGTAAAGGAGAACCCCTATATGTTATTATTACACAAGAGCCAGCTCAAAAAAAGTTTTGTTAAATATACTATTACGATTGCGCTCTTAGCTGCGGTTATTATTCTATTTAACACAATTAATGCAAATATAGTATGCGCCCAAGAGCAACCAAATATCGACTCTCTTTTACAAAAAGCAAATGAGGGAGATCCTGAATCTCAATTCCAAGTTGGTAAGCTTTATGAAACTGGTGATGGTGTTAGGCAAAATTATTCTACGGCAGCAAAGTGGTATCAAAAAGCTGCTGATCAAGGACATGCGGATGCCCAAGTACATCTAGGTATTTTGTATGAGTTTGGAAATGGCGTAAGGCAAAGTTATTCTACAGCCTTAGAGTACTATCAAAAAGCTGCGGCTCAAGGGTTTGCTAGAGCTCAAGCTAAAATTGGTTGGTTCTATGCCAATGGGTTTGGAGTAACGCAAAATTATTCTACAGCTCTTGAATGGTACCAAAAAGCAGCTGCGCAAGGCTATGCTATGGCTGAAAATAATATAGGTGCTCTGTATGAGTATGGCAATGGCGTGCCGCAAAATTATTCCACAGCTGCACAGTGGTATCAAAAAGCTTCCGATAAAGGAGAGCCTTTAGCTCAAACCAATCTCGGTAAATTATATGAAAATGGCAATGGCGTAAGGCAAAGTTATTCTAAAGCCTTAGAGTATTATCAAAAAGCTGCGGCTCAAGGGTTTGCTATAGCTCAAGCTAAAATTGGTTGGTTTTATGAAAATGGGATTGGTGTAACGCAAAATTATTCTACAGCTCTTGAATGGTACCAAAAAGCAGCTGCGCAAGGCGTTGCTATGGCTGAAAATAATATAGGTGCTCTCTATGAGCATGGCAGAGGCGTGCCGCAAGATTATTCCAAAGCAAGAGAGTGGTATCAAAAAGCTGCCGATAAAGGAGAGCCTTTAGCTCAAACCAATCTCGGTAAATTATATGAAAATGGCAGAGGCGTAAGGCAAAGTTATTCTAAAGCCTTAGAGTATTATCAAAAAGCTGCGGCTCAAGGGTTTGCTGAAGCTCAATTTAGAATTGGTTGGTTTTATGGAAATGGGTTTGGAGTAACGCAAAATTATTCTACAGCTCTTGAATGGTACCAAAAAGCAGCTGCGCAAGGCTATGCCGCGGCTGAAAATAGCATAGGTATTATCTATGAGCTTGGCAGAGACGTGCCGCAAGATTATTCCATAGCGGCACAGTGGTATCAAAAAGCTGCCGATAAAGGAGACACTTTTGCTCAAAAGAATCTTGGTTTTTTATATGAAAAAGGCAGAGGCGTAGCTCAAAGTTATTCTAAAGCCTTAGAGTATTATCAAAAAGCTGCGGCTCAAGGGAATGTTGATGCTCAATTTAGCATTGGTTGGTTTTATGAAAACGGTTACGGAGTAGTTCAAAATTTTTCTACAGCTCTTGAATGGTATCAAAAAGCAGCTGCGCAAGGCCATGCTTTGGCTGAATGTAATATCGGTTTTCTCTATGCATATGGCAGAGGCGTGCCGCAAGATTATTCCATAGCGGCACAGTGGTATCAAAAAGCTGCCGATAAAGGAGAGCCTTTAGCTCAACTCAGTCTTGGTAATTTATATGAAAATGGCAGAGGCGTAAGGCAAAGTTACTCCAACGCGTTCAAATGGTACCAAAAAGCAGCCGAGCAAGGGGATGAATTTGCTCAAGTTAATCTTGGTTGGTTATTGGAAAATGGACTGGGCACTTCTAAAAATATTTCTGAAGCTATTGAATGGTATAAAAAATCAGCAGCCCAAGGTAATCCTACTGCCATTGCAAATCTTTTGCGCTTAGGTGTCAGCATGTAATAGCTTAATTTGACCCCTAGTCAAGTATTCCCAATAGCGGTATTCAATTATGCAAAATTCGTAAAATTAGCTCTGCAAGTGCTACCTAGTTTTTAGGCCGTTTTGTGGCCATACTTAATCAAAGGTCTCTTTAGCGCCTTACGCGAGATTAATTTGCGTTTTAAAAGTATTGCCACCCTTGCACAGGGTTTATTAATTGCCGCAAATGCTTAAGTGGTACCCTATAGCCTTTGCCCAGAGAAGCGGCAGCCTAAAAAATGAAAGCTACAGAGACAAAGATCTAAAGTTGTAGCTAGTGCGTTTAAGATGCTATTTTATGATTAAATATCTATTGTATTTTTTACCATGCATTTAAAGTTATCTTTAAGTTTTTTGGACTCATTTCCAACTTAATTAACTGATTATTTAACCATGAGCTCTTAACGCCAGGATCTATGAAGATAAAGCAAGTTTTTATATGTAAAAATTTTTAAAATTAAGGCGCTTTAGCTCAAATATTGGGGCCTCTTTTAAACCCTCCATTAAATGATAGATATACCAGGCTAGTTTGTAAGACAATAGCTTTTAAAAAGTGCCTAAAATATCTATAGGGGCTTTAAGGTGGTTGTAGCTTTTTACAGGGAAAAAGCCTCCAGGGCTAGGATGATATAAGCTTTGAGAGAAAAGATACAACAAGATAAAGGGGGTAAGGGGAAAATCAACTATAAAGGGACGTAAACTAACCAGATGAGGCGTAAAGCTATCTTAAAAGCAACAATATGGAGCGTAAATCCCATGATGGCGGCGTAATAATCAATATTTTTGTTAATATAAATTAGGCGTAAAAGGCAAAAAAGATTCTCTATGAGCAGAGACGGCTCAATATATAGTGTTATTATTATTTCCCCTTGTATATAAGATAGATTGAATTTTGCTTTTCACAAGTGACAAAGGGATTTTATCTTGTGGTTAAATAGAGATGTTAGAGTAAACTCCAAAAAGATTAAATTTTTAAGACACCTTGAAGCTAATACCCTAATATGTGTTATAATCTTGGTAATGCGCTTTTAGTCATTTTTAGAGCTATCTGCGGCTAGGACCTTATGACGCTAGGGTTCCGTGGCGAAAAAAAGACGTATTTTAGCCCAAATGCTTTCTTAAAGCCAGAAATAATATTTTATCTTGATAAATTAAGAGGACATATACTATGAAATACTTTATTTTAGCCGCGCTCTTTCTTCTTATGGCTCCGGCTGCTATCTGGGCACAAGGGGCGCAGGCTCCGGCGCCTCCTGCATCGGATGACCTTTTGGTGGATTTGTTCTCCGATGAGGTCCAGAGCGGCGCAGCACAGCCTGTTCCCAGTGGTGGTGCACCTCTCTTGCCACCGGATGCTCCGCAGCCTCCCGCAGATACTAGTACCTTGGGAAACCTCCCAGGTACCCCCAGCCCTGTGGCCCACCCGGCATCCCCGGGGGAGGCGGTGATTGAAAGGACTACCCCAGAGACGCAAGCTTCTCAGCCTACTACCACCACCACCACGACCCGCAGGCGGACTACCACTAGAAGGAACGCAGCGCCCAGGATTGACCCGGATCCCACAATAAATGCCTACAACCATCATGCTTACGGCTGGATACCCAAAGACAGTGGTCTTAGCTCTTGCACTGATAGCTACCTAGCAAGTAGGCCCCTCTACAATATACGCTGTATAGGTACTCTTACCCAGGCTGCCAATAGCCCCTACTACCAGGGCTTACCCAGGACCTACAGAGTCACCCCCTCTGGTGCCAACTACTAAACCGCGCGGTAACGGGCCAATTACTAATAATAGTTAAGGGCTAAAATCTTGGTTTTTTTGGAGTAAAGCTTCATGACTAGTACCCAATCACCTCCCCATTGGGATCTCTCTCTCCTCTATACCCTTGGATCCCCTGAGCTCCACAAAGACATGGCGATACTTAAGGCTTTGGCAGAGAGCTTTCCCCTCTGGAAGGACAAGGTCTTAACAGGCGATCTTTCCGTGCCAGAGTTCGAAAGCTTACTGGCGGATTATACCCACCTAAATGAGCTGGCAGATAAGCTCATGGGTTTTGCTTCCCTGTCTTTTGCCGAGGATACTAAAAATCAGGCGGCCCTTAGCCTGATGGGGCAGTTAGAGGAGCTCCTAGCTGAGGCCAGAAACTCCACGCTCTTTTTTCAGCTCTGGTGGAAGGACCTAGAGGACAGCGCCGCAGAGCCTTACTTAGAGGCTATGGGGCCCTTAAATTACTATTTAAAGCGCATGAGGGCCTACAGGCCCCACTCCCTTTCAGAGGCCGAAGAAAGGGTCATTAACTATAAAGATATTACAGGGGCTGAGGCCCTTGTTACCCTCTACGACAGTATCACCGGGGCCTATAGCTTCAGTAGCGACTTTGTGCCCGGTTCAAAAGGGGAAAAGCTCTCCAGAGAAGAGCTCTCGATGTATGTTAGGAGCCCCTTACCCCAGGTGCGGAAGGCTGCCTATAAGGAGCTCTACAAGGTCTTTAGTGAAGATAGTCTAGTGCTCTCCCAGATTTACCAGGCCCTGGTAAGGGACTGGCGTCTGGAAAACATTCGTCTGCGCTCTTATCCTAGCCCCCAGTCTGTGCGCAACAAGGCCAACGATCTGCCGGACTCCGTTGTCCAATGCCTCTTGGAGGTCTGCTCCACAGAAGCCCCCAGGGTCTTTGGGGAGTATTTTGCCAAAAAGGCATCTCTTTTAGGGCTTTCCAAGCTCACCCGCTACGACCTCTATGCCCCTTATTCGGCCAGCGAGGATGAATATGTCCCCTTTGAAACAGGCCTTGGCCTAGTCAATGAGGCTTTTGTAGAGTTTTCCCCCCAGCTGGCGCACCTGGCCCTGGAGGTGGATAAAAGTCGACACCTTACGGCCAATATCCTCAAAAATAAGCGCAGCGGTGCCTTCTGTGCCTCTATCCTGCCTGAGGACATCCCCTGGGTCCTCATGAGCTACAAGGGAAGACGTCAGGATCTCTTTACCCTTGCCCATGAGCTAGGCCATGCTGTGCATTCCCAGTTGGCAAAGGAGCATGGAATCTTTCAGTACCAGGCCACCTTGCCCTTAGCTGAGACGGCATCCACTTTTGGGGAGATGCTCCTGGCCCAAAAGTTCCTCCAAAAGGCCACAGATCCCCAGGCTAAAAGGGATATCTTGTTTCATATCCTAGATGATGCCTATGCCACAGTAGCTAGACAAGCCTTCTTTGCCCTTTTTGAGCTGGAAGCCCACGAACTAGTGGACAAGGGGGCTACCTCCAGCGAGCTAAAAGACGCCTACTATGCCAATCTTTCCCGCCAATTTGGCGATAAGGTAGAGCTCACAGAAGAATTTGGCTGGGAATGGATCTCTATCCCACATTTTTTCCACACCCCCTTTTATGTCTACGCCTATAGCTTTGGGCAGCTTTTAGTCTATAGCCTGTGGAAGATTTACCAGGAAGAGGGGGAGAGTTTTGCCCCCAGGTTCCTTAAGATCCTCTCTGCCGGAGGCTCCAAAGAGCCAGTTTCCATCTTAGCAGAGGCGGGCGTTGGGCCTTTAGATGAGAAATTTTGGAAGGGGGGCTTTAAAGTCATAGAGGACTTTTTAGCCCAGATCTAAATAGCGTAGCACCTCCCTTAAAGTAGCCGGGCGCCTCATTTTGAGATAAGTAGTTTTTACGAGAAAGGCGCTAGCCGGGGGCAAGGGATTTTAGAAAAAGAGCCGATATTTTTTATAAAGTAAAATTGATAGAGCTTAAGCTTGTAAAAAAGATAGCTGCAGTTTAGAGAAAATAATCTTGTCCTTTAGAGAGAAATCTTTAATAGTAAAAATAAATAGCTTTTGCCTTGATAAAATCACTTTAAAAATAGCCTATTTTTCTACGATGGGTATTTTATTATCTAAACTGTAATGCCAGAGCCAAATAAATTTTGTAAATGCTCTAGGGGTAGCTCTCTTTTATAAAGTACAAAGGATTTTTTCTTTTCTGATACATTTATAGGGCCCTTGTTACTTGTGGGAACTAATGTCAGAGAAAGGTCCTTTTTAGTTTTTCTCACAAAGCTATTGGCCTTCCAAAAGGCGCTAACCTTTGTGATGATGAAATTCTCAAGGCAATACCTAGACGGGGCGGTTTTTCTAAGGTGGGCCGTCCCTTTTAGGGAGGGCTTTAATAAATGCCGCTAACAATCTTCTTTTTTGGCAAGGCCTCTAAAGTCAAGGCCCAAAAATTTGATTAATTGGGGGCAAATATGGTATCTTACACAAAAGCAGATGCTTTTTGTGTCTACTTAGGTCTAGGGTTTTTCTAGCCTTTGGTTTTACAGTAGCTGGTGACTTTGGGACTTAGAAGCGTTTCAGTCAGCTCTTGGGCCAATTTTTGCGTTTTTATGGGGCCCTAGAGAAATATATTATTTGGAGTTATTTTAAGTATAATGTAAGAATATTATTAATATTTTATATAATATTATATATATTGTCATTTTTTTATTTAGACAGCTATAAAAATTTTCTTTCTATTTCTCTGTATTTCTCTGTATTTCTCTCTATTTTCGCCCTAGCTTGGAAAAAATTCCTGTGGCGTGCCGCTTTGATTTGCCCATAAAATACTCACTAATTTTAAAAACCTGAAATTTAAGTCATTTTCTAGTAAAATATGCTTTCGCGGATTAGTCCTCTTTTAAGGTGAGATAAATTTGGCTTTGTCCCCTTGTCCCCGCCTTTAAACTAATCTTGAGGCCCTTTTTATGGAAAACAACGGGAACAAGAAATCCCCTAAAACAATTACCCTGGACCTATTGGCCAATAACCTCTTTTTGAGCGGAGTTGGCCTGTGGGAACTGGAGCTCTACGCCGACAATGTGGATAGTGCTGAGATCACAGTGAGCGAGAGCTTTTTGTTGCTTTTGGGGAATAAGAATGACGACCTTTCTGTGAAGACCATGGGCCTTAAGGACTATATAGCCAATTGGGTACACCCTGACGAGCTGGGTAGTTTTTTGGCAGGGCTAGACGATCTTATCCAAGGGCGTAATGACCACTATGAGCTGGAACACAGGCTTTGGTGCTATAAAAGGGATGAGTGGCGCTGGGTTAACCTTAACTGCGAGCTGGTGAAAAGGGTCCAGAAGGACGCCCCCACCTTTATTCTTTCAGGGGTTGTCCAAGACGTACACGTCAAACGTTTAGCACGCCACGCCTTTACTAGAGCCCTCCAGGAAAAGGAAGCCACTGGAAAGGCCTTGGCCTTAGAGCAAAAGAGGCTGGAGGCGGTACTGGATGCCTCCAATTTAGGCACCTGGGACTGCGATCTTACCACCGGTGAAGTTGTCTATAGTCCCAAGTGGGTTAAAACCATGGGCTATGGAATAGATGAATTGGGAAAGACTCTGCGTGACAGGGAGAAATTCATTGTCCCCCAGGATGTGGAGAAGCTAAATAGGGCTTTGGAAGCCCACTTAGCTGGCAAAAGCCCCTATTATGAGGTGGACTACCGTCTTGTCCACAAGGATGGTTCCATTGTCTGGACCCAGGATAGGGGCAGGGTGGTGGAATTCGATGAGGATTGTAGGCCTACTAGAATTTTAGGAGTTATGTTGGATATCACACGCCAGAAGAAAACAGAGCAGAGCCTCAAGGAAAATACCGAGCAAATGGAGCTTTTCTTTGAGGCTGCCAACTTTGGCACCTGGGATTGGGTGCTTGCCTCACAAAAGATTGTCTATAACCATATCTTTTTAAAGCTTTTAGGCTATAAGGAGGGGGAACTCAAAGGCACATTCGAGGAATGGGAGGCCATGGTCCATCCCGATGATGAGCCGGCGGCTTCGGCGGCATTGGAGATGTGCATATCGGATCAGCTCCCTATCTATGCCTGCGAAATGCGTATGCGCCATAAGGACGGCCATTATATCTGGACCTATGACGTAGGAAGGGTGGTGGAGCGAGACGAGGAAGGAAAACCCACGCGCCTCATGGGAGGTCACTTTGACTTCTCTGAAAAGAAGAAGTTAGAAGAAGATATCTTCAAGATGATAGAGCAGGAGAGAGAGGCTCGCCTGGCCCAGCAGCTGGCAGAAGAGAGCGCCAGGGCAAAAAGCGAGTTTTTAGCCAATATGTCCCATGAGATCCGCACCCCCATGAATGCTATCTTGGGCCTTACGCACCTGGTCTTGGAAACGGAGCTCTCAGAGCAGCAGACCGAGTACCTCCAGAGGATATCCGTTGCTGCCAAGGCCTTGCTGCGCATCATTAACGATATATTGGATTTTTCGAAGATAGAGGCCGGCAAGCTGGAGATGGAGATGACCGTCTTCAATTTAGACCACCTGACCAAGGCGGATCTAAAGCTTTTAAGTAACAATGCCGTGGCTAAAGGCCTCTTTCTGAAATTGGACATAGACCCAGATGTCCCCCGCAACTTTTTAGGCGATCAAGTGCGTCTGGGACAGGTTTTGAATAATCTCCTTTCCAATGCCATAAAATTCACCGAGAAGGGCGGCATAACGGTACGGGTAAAGGTCCAGGAACAATTGACCGACGAGGCCATGCTTTTGTTCCAGGTTATAGACACAGGGATTGGCTTAAGCCCTGAGCAGCGGGGCAATCTTTTTACCGCCTTTACCCAGGCGGATAGCTCCATCACCAGAAAATACGGGGGAACGGGCTTAGGTCTTACCATCTCCAAGCGTCTGGTGGAGCTCATGGGAGGGACCATCTGGTGCGACTCAGAGCCAGGTGTAGGCTCCACCTTTAGCTTTACGGCCAAATTGAAGCTCTCGGACAAGCCCCCGGAGACTATAGAGTCTACAGCTGTTTCCTTTAGCTCCCTTGATGTCCTGGCCGTGGACGACAACCCCACAGCCTTAGAGCTCATCAAAGAGGCCCTGGCCAAGCATGGGGTCAAGAAGGTAACCACCTTAAGTTCCGGCGACGAGGCCATAGTTTACCTCAAAAATGCCCAGGCCAAGCCGGATCTCATCATGGTGGACTGGAAGATGCCTCATTTAGACGGCCTTGAGACCATCAAGCAGATAAACCAGAGCGCCCAGCTGGCGAAATCTTCTTTAATTGTCATGGTGACCGCCTATAACCGGGATGAGATCTTGGGCCCTGCCAAGAGTTTAGGGGTCTCCAAGGTCCTTACCAAACCCTTGACCCACTCCTACTTACACGATTGCCTCATGGATCTCTTTGGCAAGGCCCCCAAGTTTTCACAAAAATCTAAGAAAAAGTTCAAGGGCGATGAAATAAAGGCCATTAAAGGCTCTAAGATCCTCCTTGTGGAGGACAACGAGGTAAACCAGCTAGTGGCCTCCAAGATCCTAGGAAATGCCGGATTTGTGGTGACCATAGCCGCAGATGGCCAGATTGCTTTAGATACAATTAAGAAAGAGAACTTCGATCTGGTCCTAATGGACATCCAGATGCCCGTTATGGACGGCCTTACTGCTGCCAGGCGCATCAGGGAGATGGGTCATAAAGACCTGCCTATTGTTGCCATGACGGCACATGCTATGAGCTCAGACCGCGATCTAAGCCTCCAGGCCGGCATGAATGATCACGTAAATAAACCCATCAACGTTAAAGAGCTCTTTGAAACCCTTTCCAAGTGGATACCCCCCAAACGCGAGGTTGACTCAGAAGACGAGGTAGAGGCTGTATCTTAAAATTAACTTCTATCTTCCAGATAATCTTTTTGGCAGAATCGGCATTTATCACAGCCTTATGAAGCGCTAAACCTTAAAGTCCAAATACATTTCAGATCCGAGGCCTTTTTAAACCTTTAAAAATCTTAACTGAAAGGCAAAAACTTATCTATGCGCAAATTACTCCTGTTTGTGTGCATCTTCCTATTTTTACCCGGCTGCTACTCCCTCAGACACAGAATAGAAGACATGGTACACGGCTGGGATAGCTGTAGCCCAGTTACTGAGCGCTGCACCAAGACCCCAGAGGAATTCTATAATATTCCTATAATTTATGCCCAAAACTCTTGGAGGGGAAGACCAGCCGAAGAGCTTATCGCTGCCTGGGGGAGACCAGACAGGGTGGAAGAGCTTTCCCAAGACTCTGCCCGCTATGTCTGGGTCCAAGAGTTCACTTCCCATGGTGAGCTGCGCTACGAACATGACAACTGGAAAAACGAATGGGACCTTGTGCGTCAACCTGACCAGACCTTTGTCTGTGAAACCTATATGATTGTTGATGGCAATGGAATTGTGACTCCGGGGTGGGTAAATAGATTAGGTGCCTGCAACGAGTACTTTAGTCCCCGTCCTGCCTATATACCAGGGGCACGGTGATCTGGGACTGCAGCGGTGTGCATTTCAAGACTTGTAATTTATTTAGGTAACTTCTAAGCTTTTAGC